>DATCLV010000313.1:0-7755 GCA_036563745.1 Acidimicrobiales bacterium
GGCCTGGACGGCGGGGACGCCGATCGAGGTGAGCAGCTCCAGCGCCACCGCCTGGCCCAGCCACACCGACCAGGCCGGGGAGATGTTGAAGCGCCGGGCGTCGGGCGCCAGCCGGAGCGGACCGCCGTAGACCGAGGCCCACGGGTCGTCGCCCGCGTACCAGCCGGCGGCCGCCGGGCGGAGGAGCTCGAGCGCCTCGGGCGTCCCGGCCAGGAACGCCGAGCCCCGCGGGGCGAGCAGCCACTTGTAGCCGCCGCACACGATCCAGTCGGCGTCGCCGACGTGGTCGAGCGGCAGCCAGCCGGCGGCCTGGGTGACGTCGAGCAGCGCCCGGGCGCCGGCGGCGTGGGCGGCGTCGACGACGGCCCGGGGGTCGGTCAGCGCGCCGTCGGCCGACTGCACGACCGCCACCGCCACCAGGTCGACCGAGTCGTCGATGGCGGCGACGAACCCGTCGAGCGGGACCATGCGGACGTCGAGGTCGGGGCGGGACAGGAACGGCCACAGCACCGAGGTGAACTCGCCCTCGGGGACGAGGACCCGGGTGCCGGCGGGGACGGCGGCCGCCACGAGCCCGACCAGCGGCGACACCTGCGCCCCGATCGCCACCTGCTCGGCGGGCACGCCCACGAGGGCGCCGAACAGCTCCCGGGACCGGGCGACGGCGGCGTCGACCTCGTCGAGGTCGAGCCGGCCGGCCATCCGGTCGCGCTCGGCGTCGATCACGCGCTCGGCGACGGCGCGCGGCGCCAGCCCGTACGAGGCGGTGTTGAGGTAGGTGGTCGTGGGGGCGAACAGCGAGCGCATGCCGCCAGGGTGGACCCTCCGTCAGATCCAGACAAGCCCTTTATCGCTTGGGCAACACCCAAGGAAATGTTGGAGGCGCCCGCCGGGCAGGGGTAGCGTCGCCGGATGATCGGCACCCACCGGCTACGGGTCTTCCAGCAGGTCGCCCGCACCGGGTCGCTGGCCGGGGCGGCCCGGGAGCTGTCCTACACCCAGCCGGCGGTGGCCCGGCAGGTCGCCGAGCTGGAGCGCGAGGTCGGCACCCCGCTGGTGGTGCGCCACGGGCGCGGCGTGCGGCTGACCGAGGCCGGCGAGGCGCTGCTCGTCCACGCCGACGCCGTGCTGTCCCGCCTCGCCGCCGCCCAGGAGGAGGTCGCCGCCATCGCCGGGCTGCGCGCCGGCCGGGTGCGGATCGCCGCCTACCCCACGGCGGCCGCCACGCTGGTCCCGCGGGCGCTGGCGGCGCTCCGGCACCGGTACCCGGACGTCCGGGCGTCGCTCCAGGAGCTGGAACCGCCCGAGGCCCTGGCCGCGCTCCGCCAGGGCGACGTCGACCTGGCCGTCACCTTCCGCTACCCGGAGGCCAGCTCCGACCCCGAGCCCGACCTGGTCGCCACCGCGCTGGCCGACGACCCGGTCGACGTCGTGGTCCCCGCCGGCCACCCCGCCGCCGACCGCCGGGCCCACCGCCTGGCCAACCTGGCCGGCGAGACGTGGGTGGCGGGCTGCGACCGCTGCCGCGCCCACCTCGTCGAGCGCTGCCGCGCCGCCGGCTTCGACCCGGTGATCGCCTTCACCACCGACGACTTCGTCACCCAGCAGGCCCTGGTGGCAGCGGGGCTGGCGGTGGCGGCGATGCCCCGGTCGACCCTCGGCGCCCACGCCGATCCCGGGGTCCGGGCCGCGCCCTGCCCCGAGCTGGAGGGCCGGCGGATCGAGGTCGTGGTCGCGGGGGAGCCCGTTCCCCCGGCGGTCGCCGCGCTGCGCGACCGGCTGGGCGCCGCCGCCGGCGGGTAGACGGCTCGGCACGACCCCAACCAGGGAGGACAGCCATGGCTGAAGGTGACGCCGACCAGCTCAAGGGACGGGCGAAGGAGGCGGTGGGCGACCTCACCGGCAACCGGCGCCTCGAGAACGAGGGCAAGGCCGACCGCGCCGCCGGCGGCTTCAAGGAGAAGGTCAGCGACTTCGTCGACAAGGTGAAGGACGCCTTCCAGCGCCGCTAGCGCGACCGCTCGTTCGCTCGGCGCCCTGCCGGGCACGCACCGCGAACCCCGCTGACGTCGGCGTCGGTCAGGGCGGCAGCCGCTACCGTGACCGGCGACCGACGCAGGGGGGAACGCCGTGACCAGCACCGACGTGCCGACCGCCATCCACCGGGGAGAGAAGGAGCTGCCGTTCGTCGACATCGGCGACGGCTCGACGCTCCAGCTGCTCCAGGTCGACCTGGCCGCCGGCATCTGGGTGATCCGGAACCAGTTCGCGCCGGACACCACCATCCCGACCCACAAGCACACCGGCGCCGTGTACGCCTTCACCCAGCGCGGCTCGTGGCACTACCTGGAGAGCCCGGACGCCGTGAACGTCGCCGGGTCGTACCTGTTCGAGCCGGCGGGCTCCGTGCACACGCTGCACGTCCCGGCCGACAACACCGAGCCCACCGACGTGTGGTTCACGATCCACGGCGCCAACCTCAACCTCGACGAGGCCGGCAACGTCGAGTCGGTGATCGACGCCCACCTGGTGCTCGACTTCTACCGGGGCATGTGCGCGGCCGAGCACGGCATCGAGGACCCGCCGGTCATCGTCATCGGCGAGTGAGCCGGCGGCCGGTCGGCCCGGTGGGCCGACGGCGGGTCAGGCGGGCCCGAGGCTCGCCAGCCGCTCGGCGGCCTCGGTGAGGACCTCAGGCCGCTTGCAGAACGCGAACCGCACCAGGTGCCGGCCCCGGGCCGGGTCCTGGTAGAAGACCTGGTTCGGCACGGCGACCACGCCGCAGCGCTCGGGCAGCGACCGGCAGAACGCCATGCCGTCGTCGCTGCCCAGCGGCCGGATGTCGGCGGTCACGAAGTAGGTGCCGGCCGGCGGGTGCACGGTCAACCCGGCAGCCCTGAGCCCGGCGCACAGGATGTCGCGCCGCTCCTGCAACCCCTCGGCCAGGCCCTTGTAGTAGTCGTCACCCAGGCCCAGCCCGGTGACCACGGCGTGCTGGAACGGCGCCCCGTTCACGTAGGTGAGGAACTGCTTGGCGGTCCGCACCGCGCCGACGAGCGCGGGTGACCCGGTGGCCCAGCCCACCTTCCAGCCGGTGAACGAGAACGTCTTGCCGGCCGACGAGATCGTGACCGTGCGGTCGGCCATGCCGGGGAACGTGCACAGCGGGCGGTGGGTGCGGCCGTCGAAGGTGATGTGCTCGTACACCTCGTCGGTCACCGCCAGCAGGTCGTTGTCGACGCACAGCCGGGCGATGGCGGCCAGCTCGTCGTCGCTGAACACCTTGCCGGTGGGGTTGTGGGGCGAGTTCAGCAGCACCAGCCGGGTGCGGGGCGTGACCGCCGCGGCCAGGGCGTCGGGGTCGACGGCGTGGTCGGGCGGCTCGAGGGTCAGCACCCGCAGCGTGGCGCCCGCCATGGCGGCGCCGGCCTCGTAGGCGTCGTAGGTGGGTTCGAAGGTGAGCACCTCGTCGCCGGTCTCGCACAGCGCCAGCAGCGCGGCGGCCAGCGCCTCGGTGGCGCCGGCGGTGATCAGGACCTCGGTGTCGGGGTCGAGGTCGATGCCCCAGAACCGCCGCTGGTGCTCGGCGACCGCGGCCCGCAGCTCCGGGATGCCGGTCCCCGGTGGGTACTGGTTGTGGCCGGCCCGGATGGCCTCGACCGCGGCGTCGGCCACCTCGGCGGGGCCGTCGGTGTCGGGGAACCCCTGCCCGAGGTTGATGGCGCCAGTGGCGGCGGCGAGCGCCGACATCTCGGCGAAGATCGTGGTGCCGAAGCCCTGCAGCCGCGACGACAGGTACGGCAGGCGGGGTGGGGTCGGGCGGGAGCTCATGGGAGCGAGCGTGCCAGGTGCTCGACGGCGGCGGCCACCGCCAGCGCGTCGACGTCGGCGGCGGCCATGACCTGGAACCCGACCGGCAGCGCGGGCGCCCCGGGTCCGGCGGGGTCGGCCGGGCTCGGCGGCACCGGCACGGAGATCGCCGGCAGGCCGACGACGTTGCCGATCCGGGTGTTGCTCACCAGCACCGCGGGCAGCGTCGGGGTGGCCCGGGCCTCGTCGATCGTCGGCGCGAGGACCGGCACGGTGGGCCCGACCACGGCGTCGACGTCGTCGAGCACCGCCCCCACCTCGGCGGTCAGGGCGGCGGCTTCGGCGAGCGCGCTGCGGTAGGCGTCGTGGGTGACGTCGGCGCCGGCCTCCAGGCGGGAGCGCACGTCGGCGCCCAGCTCGCCGGCGTGGCCGTCGAGCAGTGCCCGGTGGTGGGCGGCGGCCTCGGCGAACATGATCGTGGTCGTCACCTCCTGCACGCGGTCGCGGGCCGGCCACTCGACCTCGACGACCTCCCAGCCCGCGGCCCGCAGCGTGTCGAGCACCCGGCCGACCGCGGCGGCGACCGGCGGGTCGGCCACGGCCAGCGCCGCGGCCTCCACGCCCAGCCGCCCGGGCGCGGCGGGGCCGGGGACGTCGTCACCGGTGAGCGCCCGGTGGCCCCGGGCCACAGCCTCGACGGTGGGGCCGAGGAGACCGACGTGGTCGAGCGTGGCCGACAGGGTCAGCACGCCGTCGGTGGGGTAGGCGCCGCGGGTGGGCTTGAAGCCGACGACCCCGCACAGGGCGGCGGGGATGCGGACCGAGCCGCCGGTGTCGGTGCCCAGCGCCAGGTCGGCGGCGCCGGTGGCCACCGCGACCGCGGAGCCCGAGCTCGACCCGCCGGGGATCCGGGTCGGGTCGTGGGGGTTGGGCGGGAAGCCGACCTGGTCGTTGACGCCGGTGGTGCCGAACGCCAGCTCGTGCAGGGCGACCGAGTCGCCGACGGCCGCGCCCGCCGCCCGCAGCGTGGCGACCACCGCGGCGTCCCGGGGCTCGGGCGGCGCGCCGGACCGCGCGCGCGACCCGGCCCGCAGCGGCCGGCCCGCCACCGCGACCAGGTCCTTCACGGCGAGGCGGACCCCGTCGAGCCGGGCGCGCGGTGGGGTGACGGCGGCGGCGCCGGCGGCGACGGGCCGGTCGGGGCCCGGGTTCTCCGGCAGATCGTCGAGCGACGGCACCCGCGCAACGTAGGCCCGCCGGAGGGGTGGCGGCTAGAACTCGTCGGATGGGTGACGTGCGCGCACATGTCCAAGGGACCGTGGTGAAGGTGGCGGCGCCGGGGACCACCGTGACGGCGGGGGCGACCGTGGCGGTGATCGAGTCGATGAAGATGGAGTACGGCGTGGTCGCCGAGGCCGACGGGGTCGTCGGGTCGACGGCGGTGGGGGAGGGCGCGGCGGTCGAGAAGGGCGACGTGCTGCTCACGGTCGTCCCGGCCACCGACGAACCTGCCCCCGAAACGGGGACCCCGCTCCCCGTTTCGGGGGCAGGTTCGGAAGAGCCGGGGGCAGGTTCGGCGCCGGGGGCAGGGGCGGGGTCGGCGCTGCTGGACGAGGTCGTGGCCCGGCACCGGATCGGGCTCGACGAGCGCCGGGCCGAGGCCGTCGCCAAGCGGCACGCCACCGGGCGGCGGACCGCCCGCGAGAACGTCGCCGACCTCGTCGACCCCGGCAGCTTCGTCGAGTACGGACCGCTGGTGATCGCCGCCCAGCGGCGGCGCCGGGACCTCCAGGACCTCATCGAGCGCACCCCGGCCGACGGGCTCGTGGCCGGCGTCGCCACCGTCGACGGCCGCCCGACGGCGGTCCTGTCCTACGACTACACGGTCCTCGCCGGCACCCAGGGCCAGCAGAACCACCGCAAGAAGGACCGGCTGTTCGAGGTGATCGAGCGGCAGCGGCTGCCGGTCGTGTTCTTCGCCGAGGGTGGGGGCGGGCGGCCCGGCGACACCGACGCCAGCGGCGTCTCCGGCCTCGACTGCCTGGCCTTCGCCCTGTGGGGTGGGCTCAGCGGCCTGGTCCCGCTGGTCGGCATCGCCACCGGCCGCTGCTTCGCCGGCAACGCCGCCATCCTCGGCTGCTGCGACGTGGTCATCGCCACCGAGGGCACCAACATCGGGATGGGCGGCCCGGCGATGGTCGAGGGCGGCGGGCTCGGGGTGTTCGCGCCCGAGGACATCGGGCCGATGGACGTCCAGGTGCCCAACGGCGTGGTCGACGTGGCGGTGGCCGACGAGGCCGAGGCCGTGGCGGTGGCCAAGCAGTACCTGTCGTACTTCTCGGGCGAGGTCGCGAGCGACTGGACCGCCGCCGACCAGACCGAGCTGCGCCGCAGCATCCCCGAGAACCGGCGGCAGGCCTACGACGTGCGCGACGTCGTCGCCACCCTGGCCGACACCGGGTCGGTGCTGGAGCTGCGGCGCGACTTCGGCCCCGGCATGGTCACCGCGCTGGCCCGGATCGAAGGGCGGCCGCTCGGCATCGTCGCCAACAACCCGCTGCACCTGGCCGGGGCCATCGACGCCGACGGCGCCGACAAGGCCGCCCGCTTCCTCCAGCTCTGCGACGCGTTCGACCTGCCGATCCTGTTCCTGTGCGACACGCCGGGGATCATGGTCGGCCCCGATGCCGAGAAGACCGCCCTGGTCCGCCACGTGAGCCGCCTGTTCGTGACCGGCGCCAGCCTCACCGTGCCGTTCGGGACGATCATCCTGCGCAAGGGCTACGGCCTGGGCGCCCAGACGATGGCGGGCGGCAGCTTCAAGTCGCCGCTGTTCTGCGTGTCGTGGCCGACCGGTGAGTTCGGCGGCATGGGCCTCGAGGGCGCCGTGCGGCTCGGCTACCGCCGGGAGCTGGCGGCCATCGAGGACGAGGCCGAGCGCGAGCGCACGTTCGAGACGATGGTCGCCGCCGCCTACGAGCACGGCAAGGCGGTGAACGTGGCGTCGCACTTCGAGATCGACGACGTGATCGACCCGGCCGACAGCCGCCGGTGGATCAGCGCCACCTTCGCCGCCGCGCCGCCGCCCCCGCCCCGCACCGGCAAGAAGCGCCCCTGCATCGACACCTGGTAGCGGGGCAGGGCGGCCGCCGCTCGCCGGGGTCGAGCGCCGAGGCGCCCGGTCGGCCCCCAGGCACCCGGACGTGCGACGATGCGGGGATGTTCGGTGCGGCCCCAGGCCCCCGGGCGCGACGCCTCGTCGCCCGGGGGATCGACGACGGCCTCGTGCTGGCGATCCAGGTGGCCTTCGTGCTCCCGGCCGTGGTGCTGCAGGCCGTCGCCGACGACAGCCACCGCGACGAGGTCCAGCTCACGGTGGTGGGCTTCGTCCTGCTCGCCACCGGCTGGGTGGTGAGCGTCTGCTACGAGGTGGCGTCGACCCACCTGGGCGGCGGCCCCGGGAAGCGGGTGCTGCAGCTCCGGGTGGTCACCGCGGAGGGCGCCGTGCTCCCGGTGCGGGCCTCGATCGCCCGGTGGGCGCTGGTCACCGGCGTGCAGCCGCTGGTGTGGTGCGCGGTCGGCGTGGTCTGGTCCGACTGGGCCGTGGTGCGGGTGCTGGGCGCGGCGCTGGTGACCGGGTCGCTGGCGTGGCGGGCGGCGCTGGCGGTGTCGATCCTGCGGGGCGACGGGAGCACCGGCTGGCACGACCGCCGCATCGGCTCCCGGGTGGTCCCGCCCCACCCCGACGAGGTCACGGCCGCCGGCGACCTCCCCGGCGACGACCTCCCGGCCGACGCCGACGGCCCGGCCCCCGGCGGCGACGACCGCCCCTCCGCCACCGTCCCCCGCTGACGCGCCCGACCACGACCGGGCCCTGTCGCCGTCCTCGCGCCCGGGGCTGGTCCGAGGGGGCGGTGGGGCGGGCTACCGTGCTCGGGGTGGGGG
>DATCLV010000320.1:0-2371 GCA_036563745.1 Acidimicrobiales bacterium
GGCCCACGGCGTCGGCCGCCCGCGACGGGAACGCCACCAGCAGCCCGGGGATGTGGGTGAAGATCGCCTCGCCGCACTGGCTGTGCCAGATCGAGCCGCCGGTGAGGTAGCCGCCGATCGGCACCCGCATGACCATCGGGCAGGTCCACTCCCCGTTCGAGCGCCAGCGGATCGTGGCCGCCTCGCTCTTGACCTGCTGCATCGCGGGATAGATGTAGTCCATGAACTGGATCTCCGGCGCCGGCCGGAGACCCCGCACCGCCTGCCCGACGCCGCGGCCGATGATGTTGGCCTCCGACAGCGGCGTGTTGAAGCACCGGGCCCGCCCGAACGCCCGCTGCAGGCCGTGGGTGGTGCCGAACACGCCGCCCTTGCCCTCGACGTCGGCGAGCACCGCCTCGCGGGCGTCGCCGACGTCCTCGCCGAACACCCGGATGCGCTCGTCGGCGGCCATCACCTCGTGCAGCGCCCGGCGGATGGCCTCGCCGAAGGCGACGACCTCGCCGGTGGTCCCCGGGTCGCCCTCGGGCGGCAGGTCGGGGAGGGCGACGACGTGGTCGAGGACGGTCGCCGGGTCGGGGCGGGCGGCGGCGAGCGCCTCCTTGGCGGCCTCGGCCACGATCCGCTTGGCCTCCTGGCGGACCTCGACGGCGTCGTCGGGCGTCAGCACGCCCCGCTCGACCAGCGCCCGCTCCATCCCGTCGACGGGGTCGTGCTCCAGCTCCGACTCGATCTCCTGGGGGAGCCGGTACTTCGACTGCGTGTCGGCCGCCGAGTGCGAGTACGGCCGGGTGACCCGGGCGTGGAGGAGCGCGGGGCCGACGCCGGCGCGGAGGTGGCTGACGACGTCGGGCATGAGGTCGCGCACGGCGAAGTAGTCGGTGCCGTCGACCGAGCTCACGAGCAGGCCGGGGAACCCGGCGACCAGCTCGTTGATCGGCGCCGGGGACTGCTCGGAGGCGGGCACCGAGATGGCGAACCCGTTGTCGGCGACCACGTAGAGGACCGGGAGGTGCTCGGTGCAGGCGGTGTTGAGGCTCTCCCAGAACTCGCCCTCGGAGCAGGCGCCCTCGCCCAGGCTGACGTAGGTGATCTCGTCGGGCTGCGCCGGGAGGTCGAGGTCGGGCCGTCGCACGATGTAGCGCCCGGCCTCCGCGCACCCGACGGCCGGGATGCACTGGCTGCCGGTGGGGCTCGACTGGGTGACGACGTTGAACGGCCGGTAGCCCCAGTGCGAGGGCATCTGGCGGCCGCCGGAGGCCGGGTCCTCGGCCGACCCGACCGCCTGCAGCAGGATCTGCTTGGGCGTCATGCCCAACCCGAGCATCAGGGCCAGGTCGCGGTAGTAGGGGAAGAACCAGTCGTAGCCGGGGCGCAGGCTGCGGGCGATGGCCAGGTACAGGGCCTCGTGCCCGGCGCCGGAGATCTGGAAGAACACGCGGCTCTGCTTCTGCAGCGCGATCTCACGGTCGTCGATGGCCCGCGAGATGCAGGCCAAGAGGAAGTCTTGCCGGAGCTCCTCCTCCGGGTAAGGAGTGGGGGCCGACCGCCGGGTCTTGGTCCGAGCTACGCCTTTGGTCCTTCCCATGCGGTTGATGGTGGCACATCCTGTCCAGAAAAGCGCGCCGTGCTCTGGACATTCCGCACCTTGTAACGCAACAACGATGAGCAGTATGACCGGACGTCAGCCGACGTCGGGCGCAGCCTGCCCAGGTACGGCCCGGTAGCGCCACGACGACGCCCGCGGCGCCCCCCGACGGCGGCGCGGTGGGGTCGGCGGTGGCGTGGCAGGGGTCGCGGCGGCCGGCTCGGCCACGTCCCCCGGCACGACCGGGAGCGGTGCGGGCGCCCCGTCCGAGGCCGAGGACGGCTCGTCGCCCCGGCGAGCCCGCTCGGCCGACCGGGGCCGTCCCCGGCGGACGTGGGCCGCCGCGGCCAGGAGCCGGCGCCGGGCGGACTGGCGCCGGGTCTCCCCGGCGGGCCGCACCTTCGCCACGTCGGCGGCGCGCGTCGCCGGCGACGACGTGGGCGTCGGCCGGTCGGTCCGGGGCCGGCGCGGGCGGCGCTCCCAGGCGTCCCGGGCGGCCGACGACGCCGCGGACGCGACGGACGATCCCCAGGGAGGGCGCGTCGGCCGCGGCGGAGGCGTTCCCGAAGCCACGAACCCCAGTGTTCACGAAGACCGGAGGAGGCGCCACCCCGTCCGGAGGGGACGGGAGCGTGGTGGTGACCCGGCGTCAGCGCCGGTGCCAGGCCCCCTCCAGGGTCGTGAGCTCCCCGACCTCCGGGGGCAGCCGCCCGGCGGCGAGATCGGCGAGCGTCACCCGCTCGAGCACCGACCGGAGGCTGGCCCGGGTGGCGATCCACAGCG
>DATCLV010000322.1:0-7051 GCA_036563745.1 Acidimicrobiales bacterium
CCGTCGTGGAGGGCGCCTACCGGCGGTTCCGCACGCTGAACAAGCCGGTCCTCGGGGCCTGCAGCCGGTGGCAGGTGAAGGAGGTGGCGGGCCGCCTGGTCCGCAACGACCACACCGACCCGGCCTACGACGAGAAGGTCCTCAACGACCTCGACGACGCGCTGGCCGACGGCGCCGTGCCGCTGTTCCGGCGCCTGCCCGAGGCGCTGGCCCGGTTCGGCCGCTACGGGCCGCTCCTGGCGACGGCGCTCGAGCGGGCGCGGGCCGGCGAGCGCGACTACGTGACCAAGCCGGTGCTGCCCAGCTTCCACACCGTCTGGTTCGAGCTGCACGAGGACCTGCTGGCCACCCTGGGCCTCGACCGGGCCACCGAGTCCGACGACGACCTGCCGGGCCCGGACCCCGCGCCGCCGCCCGGTCGGGTGCCGGCCCCGGCCGCCGGGCCCGAGGTATGAGCCGGGTCCCACACATGAACCGAGAGCTCCGAGAGAGGGAGTGCTGATGGGTGCCGCCCGTTTCGGCAAGGTCCTGACCGCGATGGTCACCCCGTTCCGCGAGGACGGGGGAGTCGACATCGACGGGGCCGTCCAGCTGGCGCAGTGGCTCGTGGCCCACGGCAACGACGGCCTGGTCCTCGCCGGCACCACCGGCGAGGCGCCGACGCTGACCGACGACGAGGCCGTCGAGCTGTGGAGCGCCGTCCGCGCCGCGGTCGACGTGCCGCTGCTCGCCGGCACCGGCGGGAACGACACCCGCCACACGGTCGCCCTGTCGCAGCGGGCCGCGGCCACCGGCGTCGACGGCCTGCTGGTCGTGTCGCCCTACTACAACCGGCCGCCGCAGGCCGGGCTGCTGGCCCACCTGCGGGCGGTGGCGGGGTCGGTCGACCTGCCGGTCGTGCTGTACGACGTGCCGGTGCGCACCGGCCGGGCGCTGAGCGTCGACACGATCGTGGAGCTGGCCACCGAGGTGCCCAACATCGTCGCCCTGAAGGACGCCCGCGGTCGCCCGTCGGAGGCGGCGGAGATCGTGGCCCGCACGCCCGACACCTTCGAGGTCTACTCGGGCGACGACAGCCTCACGCTGCCGCTGCTGGCGGTGGGCGCGGTGGGTGTCGTCGGCGTCGCCACCCACTGGGTGGGGCCGCTCATGGCCGAGATGGTCGGCGCCTTCGAGAAGGGCGACGTGGTGGCGGCCCGGCAGGTCAACGCCCGGATGCTCGAGTCGTTCGCCTACGAGGCGACCGAGGGCTGGCAGCACGCCACCGGCGTGAAGGCGCTGCTCGGCGAGCTGGGCCTGCCGTCGGGGCCGTGCCGGCCACCGCTGGCGCCGCCGCCGCCCGAGGCGGTCGAGTGGGCCCGGCGGATCATCGCCGACCTCGAGCTGGAGGGCGCCCGGTGAGCACGCCGGCACCGGTCCGCATCACGTTCCTCGGCGGCCTCGGGGAGATCGGGCGCAACTGCGCCTGCATCGAGGTCGAGGGCCGCATCATGCTGCTCGACGTCGGGCTCATGTTCCCCGACCTCGACATGCTGGGCGTCGACCTGGTCCTGCCCGACTTCACGTACCTGCGGGAGAACGCCGACCGGGTCGAGGGCGCGATCATCACCCACGGCCACGAGGACCACATGGGGGGCCTCAGCTACCTGCTGCGGGAGCTGTCGTTCCCGATCTACGGCTCCGCGCTCACCCTGGGCCTGGCCCGCAACCGGATCGAGGAGGCGGGGCTGCTCGACCGCACCGAGCTGATCCCGGTCGCCGACGGGGAGCGCCGGAAGATCGGGCCGTTCGACGTCGAGTTCATCCCGGTCACCCACTCGGTGCCCCACGGGTTCGCCACCGCGTTCCACACGCCGCAGGGCACGATCCTGCACTCGGGCGACTTCAAGCTCGACCTCACCCCGGTCGACGACCGGCTCACCGACCTGGCCCGCATCGGCGCGATCTCGTCGGACAAGGGCATCCGGGTGCTGCTGTCCGACTCCACCAACGCCGACGAGCCCGGGCACGCCCGCAGCGAGACGTCGGTGGGCAAGGTCCTCTACGAGCTGTTCCACCTGCACGAGGGCCGGCGCATCGTCATCGCCTGCTTCGCCTCGCACATCCACCGGGTGCAGCAGATCGCCGACGCCGCCATCGAGCACGGGCGCAAGATCGCCACGCTCGGGCTGTCGATGAAGAAGAACGTGAAGCTGGCCCGGTCGATGGGCCTGCTCGACATCCCCGAGCGCTACCTGGTCGACATCGACGACGTGGAGGGCATCCCGCCGGGCGAGCTGTGCGTGATCTCCACCGGGTCGCAGGGCGAGCCCATGTCGGCGCTGGCGCTGATGGCCACCCGCAACAACCGGTGGCTGGAGATCGGGCCCGACGACACGGTGATCCTCTCGTCGCACCCCATCCCGGGCAACGAGATGAACGTGTCGAAGGTGATCGACGGGCTCGTGCGGCTGGGCGCCGAGGTGGTCCACTCCGGCATCTACGACGTGCACGCCTCCGGGCACGCCAAGCAGGAGGAGCTGAAGACGCTCCTGTCGATCGCCCGGCCCGAGTGGTTCGTGCCGGTCCACGGCGAGTACCGCCACCTGGTGGCCCACGCGCGGCTGGCCCGGTCGATGGGCGTGGTGCCCGAGGAGCGGACGATCGTCTGCAACGACGGCGACCAGCTGGTGCTCGACGAGCAGGGGCTGCGGGTCGAGGGCAGCGTCCCGGCGGGCTACCTGTACGTCGACGGCATCGTGGGCGACGTCGGCCACGGGGTGCTCCGCGACCGGCGGGTGCTGGCCGAGGAGGGCGTGGTCGTCGTGGTGGTCACGGTCTCGGTGTCGGACGGCGCGATCGTCACCGGGCCCGAGGTGATCACCCGGGGCTGGGTGTACGCGCCCGAGGCCGAGCCGCTGCTGGCCGAGTGCGCCGACGAGGTGCGCCAGGCGGTGAAGGAGGCGTTCGCGGAGAACGCCACCGACGTCGAGGCGCTGTCCCGGGTCGTCCGCCGGGCGGCCGGGAAGTTCGTCTCCGACCGCACCCGCCGGCGCCCGATGATCGTGCCCGTGGTGATGGAGGCGTGAGCCGGGCCTGAGCCGCTGGGCTCCGGCCCGGGCCGGTCGGCCGGTCCGGGCCTCGCGGTCGGGTTCGGCGCTCCGGCCCGTAGGGTGCCCGGGCATGGGCAGCGTGGTGACGCGGGTCGGCGTGGACGAGGTGCCGGAGGAGGTCCGGGCGCTCGTGACGCTCTCCGACGTCGACTACGTCGATCTGCACACGATCACCACCGACGGCGCCGCCGACCGGACGCCGGAGGAGTGGGCCCGGGCCGCCCTGGAGGAGGGGGCGCTGGCCCGCCGCAACGCCCGCCGCCTGTGGCGGCTGGTCGGGCTCCGGCTGGGCCCTCCCGGCTCGCCGGACCACGTGCAGGGCTGGCGGATCGCCGACCGGGGCCCGGACCGGATCCGGCTGGAGACGGCGTCGTGGTACCTGCAAGGCCAGGTGGTGTGCCTGGTCCGCGACGACCAGGCGTCGATCTCGCTGGCGCTGCGCTACGTCGTCCGCCCGGTGGCGCGGGCGGTGTGGGCGCTGGTCGCCGGTCCCCACCAGCGCGCGGTCCCCACGATGTTGGAGGAGGCCGCGGCGCTGCTGGTCCCACCGTCGCCGGCCTGATCGCCGGTCGCCGTCGGGTCAGCCGTGCGGCAGGGTCGCGAGGACCTGGGAGGGCGACAGGATCCGGCTGTGGAGGTCGAGCAGCTGGTGGCTGTGGGCCGGGTCGGCGAAGTGGCGGTAGAGGGCGACGTCGGCGGGCCCGACGGGCTCGGCCCGGGCGACCCAGTTGGTCCACTCGTAGGTCTCCCGGCACTCGTCGTCGCGCCGGCGCTCCCAGGCGGTGAGCGCCGCGTCGAGCCGCTCCGGGTCGTCGAGGCTGGAGGCGGTGTGCTCGGCGAGCAGTCGCCCGAACCGCAGGGCGTCGCGGATGCCCTGGGCGGTGATCGGGTCCTTGAAGTGGCCGGCGTCGCCGACGAGCGCCCAGCCGGGCCCGCTGGAGGGCCGGAAGTACGACGACAGGTCGGTGGCGCCCAGGATCCGCCCGACCCGGGTGCACCCCTCCAGCCGCGCCGCCAGGCCGGGGATGGCGGCGATGGTGCGGTGGTACTCGCCCTCCCGGTCGGTGTCGAACCACGGGGCGCGGGCCAGCGGCGGCATGAGCAGCACCAGCGTGAGGCCGCCGTCGCACGGGAAGGCGGTGCCGAGCTCGGCGTCCTGCCGCCACTGGGCGGCGATCGCCCGCCAGTCCCGGTGGGGGTCTGTGAAGTAGGCGTAGTAGCAGGCGCGCTCGTTGGGGTTGCTGGTGTGGGGCTCGGCGGCCCCGACGAGCTGGGCGACGGTGGAGCGGCGCCCGTCGGCGCCGACGACGAGCCGGGCCCGCACGGCGTAGGGCCGCCCCCGCCGGGGCCGGGCGACGACGCCGACGACCCGGTCGCCGCGCCGGATGAGCTCGGTGACCCGGGTCTGCTCGCGCACCTCGGCGCCGGCGGCGCGGGCGGTGGCGACGAGCGCGGCGTCGAGGGCCTTGCGGCGCACGCAGAGGCCGTAGTCGATGCCGGCGACGGGCGTGTAGGTGGCCCGGACGGGCGGGGCGCCGGGGATCCCGGCGTACCCGATGGGCAGGCGGGGCGCACCGCTGGCCTCGACGCGAGCGCGGGCACCGAGGCGTTCCAGCTCGGCGACCCCGCCGGCCCAGAGCAGGTGGGTGGAGATGGTGGACGACGGGAAGCGGGCGGCGTCGACGGCGAGCACCGACCGCCCGGCCCGGGCGAACGAGACGGCGGCGGCGCTCCCGGCGCAGCGGGCGCCGACCACCAGGACGTCGACGGTCTCCTGCGGCACGGCCATGGCGGTTCCCCCTCGCTCGGTGGCCGGGTCCTGTCCCTCGGTACGGTACGGACAAAAGTTGGCGAATGTCAATATTTGTGGCTCGAGGGCGGGTGGGGTTCCGCCGCCCGGGGGTGACCACCGGTAGGTTTTGGGGATGACGGACTCCGGGGTCGGGAAGCGGGCGAGAGGGCGCCCGTCGCGGGCGGCAGGGCCGGTGGCGCCCAACGACGACCTGCTGCCGCTGGCGCTGGAGGCGTTCGCCGACCTCGGCTACGAGGGCGCCTCGATGCGCGACCTGTGCCGCCGGCTGGGGGTGAGCCACAACTTGCTGCACCAGCGGTTCGGCTCGAAGGACGGGCTGTGGTACGCCGCCGTCGACCACGGGTTCGAGGTGCTGGCGTCCGGGCTGGTGGTCGAGTCGATCGCCGACCAGTTCGACGACGACCTCGAGCGCCTGCGCTTCCTGATGATCCGGTGGTTGGAGCTGACCGCGGCGTCGCCGGCCCTGGTGAAGATCATCAACCAGGAGGCGACCACCGGCGGCCCCCGGCTCGACTACATGTTCGACCGGTACATCTGGCCGGTGACGAAGACCGTGAGCCGGTTCCTCCGCAAGCTGGAGGGGCAGGGCCGGGTCCGCCACCTCGACGCCGGCACCTGGCACTTCCTGATGGTGCACGGCGCCGGCGGCCCGCTCAGCCTCCGGGCGCTGGCCAAGCGGTTCGGCGGGGCGCCGGTGACCGACGAGGACGTGCGGGCGTACGCCACCGAGGTGGTCGACGTGCTGCTGTCCGGCATCAGCATCGAGCCGCCCGCAGGAAAATAGTCACCTGCCAAGATTTATATTGACACCTGTCAACTTCGGTCGTACGGTGATCTCGTAGCGCGACGCCCGCCCGTCGGGGGACGATCCGTTGGAGGGACGGATCGACGGCGGTGCCGGTCGCACAGCGCAGCGCGTCGCGCTCCAGCGCATCAGGGGGATCACATGCCGGACATCGATCGTCGAAGGTTCCTCGCGGGCAGCGCCGCGGCGACCACCGCGGCGGCCGCGGTCACCATGGCCTCGCCGGCCCGGGGGCTGCTCGGGATCCGCACCGCCTCCGCCGCACCCGTCGCCGACCCGAAGTACCAGGGCAAGCGCCACGTCGCCATCCTCGGCGGCGGCTGCGCCGGGCTCAGCGCGGCCCACGAGCTGATCGAGCGCGGCTTCACCGTCGACGTCTACGAGCGGTACCCGGTCGCCGGCGGCAAGTGCCGGTCGATCGGCGTGCCGGACACGGGCTCGGGCGGGCGACCCGACCTCCCCGGGGAGCACGGCTTCCGCTTCTTCCCCGGCTACTACAAGCACATCACCGACACGATGGCCCGCACGCCCTACGGGTCGAACCGCAACGGCGTGAAGGACAACCTGGCGGTGGGGGAGCAGGTCCGGTTCTCCCGCGACGACGCCTGGGACATGGTCCTGCCGTACCACCACCTCGACACGGCGAACCCGGTCGACCTGATCAACGCCATCGTCGGGTTCATCGGCGTCGTCCCGGGCCTGGGCATCGCCGAGACGATCTACTTCGCCACCCGGCTGGTCGAGTTCGTCACGGCGTGCGACGCCCGCCGCGACGGCCAGTACGACAAGCTCACCTGGTGGGAGTTCGTCAAGGCCGAGCGCTACGGGCCCCTCTACCAGAAGTTCCTGGCCAAGGCCCTGACCCGGAACCTCGTGGCGGCGGACGCGCTGCGGGCCAGCACCCGCACGATCGGCCTGCAGGCGACCCGCATCCTCGTCTGCAACATCATCTTCTCGATGTACGACCCGGCCAGCCGGGTCCTCAACGGGCCGACCTCCGAGGTGTGGATCGACCCCTGGCTCTCGCACCTGCGGGGCAAGGGCATCAACTGGATCCCGAACACCACCGTGGAGAAGCTGCACGTCGGCGACGGGGAGATCACCGGCGTCACGGTCAGCACCGACGGCCGGCAGCGCAACGTCGGCGCCGACGTGTACATCCTGGCCGTGCCCGTCGAGCGGGCCCGTGAGCTGCTCGACGCCCCGCTGCGGGCGATCGACCCGGGCTTCAAGGAGCTCGACACGTTCGTGGCCGACTGGATGACCGGCGCCCAGTACTTCCTGAAGAACCCGCTGCCGATCAACAAGGGCCACATCAGCTACGTCGACTCGCCGTGGGCG
>DATCLV010000323.1:0-4546 GCA_036563745.1 Acidimicrobiales bacterium
CCACCCCACCGACGCCGACGCCCGCCGCGCCGCCGAGGAGGCCCTCCGCCGCCGCTCCACGTAGCCGTGCCCGCCGCGGCGACCCCGGGTGCCCGCCGGGGCGGTGGTCGGGGTGGCCGGGGTGGCCGGGGCGGCCGGGGCGGCCGGCGGGCGGCTCGCTCGTGCGTGTGCCGGCCGCCTGTCGGCCACCTGTCCGCAGTCCGTCGGGGGTCGGGCGGGGGCGACCAGGGGGTTGTCCGTGGGGGTCCTCGGGCGGTTTAGGCTGACTGCTCCCGCCGGGAGACCGCGACGTGACGCCGGGCGCCGCCCCGAGCCGAGGAGAGGGCGTGACCGACATCGAGAGCTGGCCCGGGCGCCCCTACCCCCTGGGCGCCACCTACGACGGGACGGGCACCAACTTCTCCGTGTTCTCGGAAGTGGCCGAGGGCGTGGAGCTGTGCCTGTTCGACGAGGACGGCACCGAGACCAGGCTGCCGATGTACGAGGTCGACGCGTTCTGCTGGCACACCTACCTGCCCCGCGTCGGCGACGGGCAGCGCTACGGGTTCCGCGTCCACGGCCCCTGGGACCCGGCGCAGGGCCATCGCTGCAACCCCAACAAGCTCCTGCTCGACCCCTACGCCAAGGCGGTCGACGGCGGGGTCGACTGGCACCCGTCCTGCTTCCCCTACCACTTCGGCGACCCCGGCAGCCGCAACGACGAGGACAGCGCGCCCCACGTCCCGAAGGGCGTGGTGGTGAGCCCCTACTTCGACTGGGGCACCGACCACCGGCCCGACGTGCCGCTCCACGAGTCGGTCATCTACGAGATGCACGTCAAGGGCTTCACGGCGACGCACCCCGACATCCCGGAGCACCTGCGGGGCACCTACGCCGGCCTCGCCCACCCGGCGGCCATCGACCACCTGGTGAGCCTCGGGGTCACGGCGGTCGAGCTGCAGCCGGTGCACCAGTTCGTCCACGACGCCCACCTGGTCGAGCGCGGCCTGCGCAACTACTGGGGCTACAACTCGATCGGCTACTTCGCGCCGCACAACGAGTACGCGGCGGCGCCCAGCGACGGCTCGCAGGTCGCCGAGTTCAAGAGCATGGTCCGGGCGCTGCACGAGGCCGGCATCGAGGTGATCCTCGACGTCGTCTACAACCACACCGCCGAGGGCAACCACCTGGGCCCGATCCTGTCGTTCAAGGGGATCGACAACAGCGCCTACTACCGCCTGGTCCCCGACGACAAGGCCTTCTACTACGACACGACCGGCACCGGGAACAGCCTGAACATGGCGCACCCGCACGCGCTGCAGCTGATCATGGACAGCCTGCGGTACTGGGTGCTGGAGATGCACGTCGACGGGTTCCGGTTCGACCTGGCGGCGACACTGGCCCGCCAGTTCCACGAGGTCGACAAGCTCTCCGCGTTCTTCGACCTCGTCCAGCAGGACCCGGTGGTGGGCCAGGTGAAGCTGATCGCCGAGCCCTGGGACCTGGGCGAGGGCGGCTACCAGGTGGGGAACTTCCCGCCGCTGTGGTCGGAGTGGAACGGCCGCTACCGCGACACGATCCGCGACTTCTGGCGGGGCGAGCCGGCGGTGCTGGGCGAGGTGGCGTCGCGGATCACCGGCAGCTCCGACCTGTACCAGTCCGACTCCCGGCGCCCGTCGGCGAGCATCAACTTCGTGACCGCCCACGACGGGTTCACGCTGCGCGACCTGGTCTCCTACAACGAGAAGCACAACGAGGCCAACGGCGAGGGCAACCGCGACGGCGAGAGCCACAACCGGTCGTGGAACTGCGGCGTCGAGGGCCCGACCGACGACCCGGACGTCCTGGCACTGCGGGCACGCCAGCAGCGCAACCTGCTGGCCACGCTGTTCCTCTCCCAGGGCGTGCCGATGCTGCTCTACGGCGACGAGGTCGGCCGCACGCAGCACGGCAACAACAACGCCTACTGCCAGGACAACGAGCTGTCGTGGTTCGACTGGTCGTCGATCGACGAGGACCTGCTCGAGTACACGAAGCGCCTGATCGCGCTGCGCCACGGCCACCCGGTGTTCCAGCGGCGGCGCTGGTTCCAGGGCCGCCCGCTGCGGGGCACGCCCGACCTGGCGTGGCTGAAGAGCGACGGCACCGAGATGACCGAAGACGACTGGTCCTCGGGCCACGCCTCGGGCATCGGGATGTTCCTCAACGGCGACGCGATCCGCACCCGCGACCCGCGGGGCCAGCGGGTGGTCGACGACTCGTTCCTGCTCCTGTTCAACGCCTCGCCGGAGCCGATCGAGTGGAAGATCGCCGACCACTGGGGCGACGCCTGGGAGTGGGTGCTCGACACGGCGGTCGGCATCCCCGACCCGCCGCTCGAGGTGGTGCGGGGCAGCCTGGTGCTCACCGACCGGTCGGTGGCGCTGCTGCGGCGGATCGATCCCGACGGCGACGGGTAGGTCGTCGGGGCCGTGCCGTCCCCACCCCTCGCCACCTACCGGCTGCAGCTGCACCCGGGCTTCACCTTCGACGACGCCGCGGCCGTCGCCGGCTACCTGGCCGACCTCGGGGTGTCGCACGTCTACCTGTCGCCGGTGCTGCAGGCGGCGCCCGGCTCCACCCACGGCTACGACGTGGTCGACCACTCCCGGCCGAGCGCGGCGCTGGGCGGCGAGGCCGGCTACCGGCGGCTGGGCGACGCGCTCGGGGCGGCGGGGCTGGGCCAGGTGCTCGACATCGTCCCCAACCACATGGCGATCGGCGCCCGGGAGAACCGCTGGTGGTGGGACGTGCTGGAGAACGGGCCGTCGTCGCTGTGGGCCGGGCACTTCGACGTCACCTGGGACCCGCCCGAGGAGAAGCTGCGCAACACCGTGCTGCTGCCGATCCTCGGCGACCACTACGGCCGGGTGCTCGACCGGGGCGAGGTCCGGCTGGAGCACGAGCGGGGCGAGTTCACCGTGCGCTACCACGAGCACGTGTTCCCGGTGTCGCTGCGCTCGCTGGCGGGCCACATCGCCCGGGCGGCCGAGCGGGCGGGGTCCGACGACCTGGCGTTCGTCGCCACCGCGCTGCGCCGCCTGCCCGCCGCCACCCGCACCGACCGGGCCAGCCGGCTCGAGCGCCACCGCGACACCGCGGTGCTACGGCGCCAGCTCGTCCACCTCATGGACCACGACGAGCGGAGCGAGCGGCACACCGGCGTGCCCGGCGAGGCCGTCAGGACCGCGATCGAGGAGGTCGTGGCGGAGGTCAACGCCGACGTCGACGCCCTCGACACCCTGCTGGAGGACCAGAACTACCGCATCGCCCACTGGCGCACCGCGGGCCGCGAGCTCGGCTACCGACGCTTCTTCGACATCAACTCCCTGGTCGGGGTGCGGGTGGAGGACCCGGAGGTGTTCGCCGACACCCACGGGCTCGTCCTGCGCTGGTTGCGGGAGGGCGTCGTCGACGGGCTGCGGGTCGACCACCCCGACGGCCTGCGCGACCCCGAGCGCTACTTCCGGCGCCTGGCCGAGGCGGGCCCGGGGGCGTGGATCGTGGCCGAGAAGATCCTGGAGGTCGGCGAGGAGCTGCCCCCGTCGTGGCCGGTCGCCGGCACCACGGGGTACGACCGGCTGGCGGCGATCGACGGCGTGCTGGTCGACCCGGCGGGCGAGGCGCCGCTCACCGAGGCGTACGGCCGGCTCACCGGGGCGGACACCGATTGGGTCGAGGTCCGCCGGGAGGCGAAGGCGCTGGCGGTGCGGCAGATCCTGGGCGCCGACGTCGCCCGGCTGACCGCCCAGCTGGTGGAGGTGTGCGAGGGCCGCCGCCACCAGCGCGACCGCACCCGGCACGAGCTGGCCGAGGCGCTGCGGGAGCTGCTCACGTCGTTCCCCGTCTACCGCTCCTACGTGCGGGTCGACGACGAGGCCGACGACCCGGGCGCCAGCGCCGGCGGTGGCGCCGATGCGCCGGTGGCGGTCGCGGTGGTGCGGCCCGACGACGTCGCCCACGTCGAGGCGGCGCTGGCCGACGTCGCCCGCCGCTGCCCCGAGATCGACCCCGACCTGCTCGCGTTCCTGGGCGACCTGCTGCTCCTCCGCCTCCCGGGCCTGACGGCGCTGGAGCGCGACTTCGCCCTCCAGTTCCAGCAGCTCACCGGCCCGGCGATGGCGAAGGGCGTGGAGGACACGGCGTTCTACCGCTACACGCGGCTGCTGGCGCTGAACGAGGTGGGCGGCGACCCCGGGCGCTTCGGCGTCTCGGTCGAGCGGATGCACGCCGCCAACGCCGAGCGGGCCGAGCGCCACCCGCGCGGCATGCTCACCCTCCAGACCCACGACACCAAGCGCGGGCCCGACGTGCGGGCGCGGATCGGCGCGCTGGCGGGGATCGCCGAGGAGTGGGCCGGGGCCGTGCGCCGCTGGCGCGAGCTCAACGAGCCCCTGCGGAGGGGCGGCGCGCCCGACGGCGGCGAGGAGCACCTCATCTACCAGACGATGCTGGGCGCCTGGCCGCTGTCCGCCGACCGCCTCGTGCAGTACCTGGAGAAGGCCCTGCGCGAGGAGAAGACCCACAC
>DATCLV010000329.1:0-2795 GCA_036563745.1 Acidimicrobiales bacterium
GTGATGGCCGACGCAGGCCGCTCCGACGCCTACCTGGGCGCCGCCCCGGCCGACGTGGTCCTCGTGTGCGGCATGTTCGGCAACGTCCCCGAGGACGACATCCCCTGCACGATCGAGCAGCTGCCCCGCCTCTGCGCCGAGGGCGGCACCGTCGTGTGGACCCGCGACCGGGAGCCGCTCGACGACGTCACCCGCGTCCGCACGCTGTTCGCGGCCGCCGGCTTCGGCGAGGTCGACCTGGTGGCACCGCCCGGGACCACGTTCGTGGTCGGCGCGCACCGCCTCCTCGGGGTCCCGTCCCGGCTCGTCCCGGGCATCCGGCTGTTCGACTTCCTCGACGGGCCGGTGCCGGCGTCGCACGTTCCCGGAACATCTTTCAGCCGAGCACCCGCGGGCGGTTAGCCTGCCTGCGGTGTTCGTGAAGATCTGTGGCCTGACCAGCGAAGAGGACGCGCTCCTCGCGGTGGCCATGGGCGCGGACGCGGTGGGCTTCATCTTCGCCCCGTCGCCCCGCCAGGTCGCACCGCAGAAGGTGGCCGACATCGTGAAGCGCCTCCCGGTCGACATCACGACCGTGGGCGTGTTCCGCGACGAGGCGCCCCAGCGGGTGGTCGACATCGTGCACCAGACCGGCCTGCGGGCGGCGCAGCTCCACGGGTTCGAGTCGCCCAACGAGTCGCGCTGGATCCGCCAGCGGGTGCGCACGGTGTTCAAGGCGTTCCCGGCCGGCGACCCCCGCCTCGAACACGCCGACGACTGGGGTGCCGACGTGATCATGGTCGACTCGCCCTCGGGCGGCGGCTCCGGCGAGGTGTTCGACTGGTCCCTCGCCGAGGGCGCCCCCACCCACCGCCGGCTGCTGCTGGCGGGCGGCCTGTCGCCCACCAACGTGGCCGACGCCATCCGCCGCGTGCGGCCGTGGGGCGTCGACGTGGCCACCGGGGTCGAGTCGAGCCCGGGCCGCAAGGACGCCCGCCGGCTCAAGGCGTTCGTCGAGGCCGCCAAGGCCGCGGGGGCCGAGCTCGCCGACCACGCCTACGCCCCCGACTCCTCCCACCGACCGTTCGATTGGGCCGACGACCTCAAATGAGCACATCCCTCATGGGCGACCCCGGCGACCGGGGTCGCTTCGGCGAGTTCGGGGGCCAGTTCGTCCCCGAGACGCTGGTACCCGCCTGCCAGGAGCTGGAGGCCGCCTTCCGCGACGCCTGGGCCGACCCCGAGTTCCGGGCCGAGCTCGACCGCCTGCTCCACGACTACGCGGGCCGGCCGTCCCGGCTCACCGAGTGCGCCAACCTGTCGGCGACCCTGGGCTGCCGGGTGCTGCTCAAGCGCGAGGACCTCAACCACACCGGCTCCCACAAGATCAACAACGTCCTCGGCCAGGCCCTGCTGGCCAAGCGGATGGGCAAGAAGCGTCTGGTCGCCGAGACCGGCGCCGGCCAGCACGGCGTGGCCACCGCCACGGCGGCGGCGCTGCTGGGCCTCGACTGCGCCGTCTACATGGGCGAGGTCGACATGGAGCGCCAGGCGCTCAACGTGTTCCGCATGCGGCTGCTCGGCAGCGAGGTGCACCCGGCCAGCTCGGGCAGCCGCACCCTCAAGGACGCCGTGAACGAGGCGCTGCGCGACTGGGTGGCCACCGTCGAGCACACCCACTACTGCCTGGGCTCGGCGATGGGCCCGCACCCGTACCCGTGGATGGTGCGGGAGCTGCACCGGGTGATCGGCGACGAGGCCCGCGAGCAGTGCCGGGCGCTCACCGGCGGCGACCCCGACGTGGTCGTGGCCTGCGTGGGCGGCGGCTCCAACGCCATCGGCCTGTTCTCCGGGTTCGTCGACCTGCCCCACGTCGAGCTGGTCGGCGCCGAGCCGGCGGGCGGGGCGGCGCTGGGCCGGGGCATCCCCGGCGTGGTGCACGGCAGCCGCTCGTACCTGCTGCAGACCGAGGAGGGCCAGGTCGTGGAGGCCGAGTCGGTCTCGGCGGGCCTCGACTACCCGGGCGTCGGCCCCGAGCACGCCCACCTGCGGGCGACGGGCCGGGCCATCTACGAGCAGGTCACCGACGAGGAGGTGCTGGCGGCGTTCGAGCTGCTGGCCCGCACCGAGGGGATCATCCCGGCGCTGGAGTCGGCCCACGCCCTGGCCTGGGTGAGCCGCGAGCGCGAGCGCCTGGCGGGGCGGACGGTGATCGTGAACCTGTCGGGCCGGGGCGACAAGGACGTCGCCCAGGTGGCGCGGCTGATGGGCGAGGGGAGCGTCGCCGATGCCTGAGCCGCTGCACCTCGAGAAGGCCCTGCGGGCGGCCCGCGACGCCGGCCGGAAGCTGCTCGTCCCCTACGTGACCGGCGGCCTGCCGGGCTGGGGGCGGGTGGTCGAGGCGGTGGCCGCCGCCGGCGCCGACGCCATCGAGGTCGGCATCCCGTTCTCCGACCCGGTGATGGACGGGCCCACCATCCAGGAGGCCTCGGAGCGGGCGCTGGCCGCGGGGGCGACGCCGATGGCGATCGTCGACGAGCTGGGCCGCCTCGACGTCGGCGGGGTGCCGCTGGTGGTGATGACCTACTACAACACCGTCCACCGGGTGGGCGACGAGCGGTTCGCCGCGTCGCTGGCGGCCGCCGGGGTGAGCGGGGCGATCGTGCCGGACGTGCCGCTGGAGGAGGTCGGGCCGTGGGCCGCGGCCGCCGACGCGGTCGGCGTGGCCACGGTGCTGCTGGCGGCGCCGACCGGGTCCGAGGAGCGGCTGCGGCGGATCTGCGAGCGGTCCCGTGGCTGGGTGTACGGCGTGGGCC
>DATCLV010000348.1:0-3856 GCA_036563745.1 Acidimicrobiales bacterium
CGATCCGGCCAAGCGGCTGGCCGACGCCCTCGGCCTCGACGCCGCGGGCCTCACCGGCGACCCGGTCCGCATCGCCCTCGACGAGATCGCCGGGGTCGACGGCTCCGACGACGGCGGGAGCGGGGGCGGGGGCCGGGGCGAGCTGTGGGCGATGATGCTCGACACCAAGTCGACCTTCGACGCCCTGGTCGCCAAGCACGCCGCCGACCCGGCGCAGGCCGAGCGGATCCTCGCCAACACCTTCTACCGCAACATCTCCGAGGCGCTGTCGGGCACCCAGGAGTACATGGCGATGGAGAAGCTCTACGAGCTCCACGAGGACGCCGACTACGACCTCGTGGTCGTCGACACGCCACCCACCCGGCACGCCCTCGACTTCCTCGACGCCCCGCGCCGCCTGTCGCACTTTCTCGACCACCGGCTGTTCCGGATGCTGGTCGCCCCGCGCAGCGGGCTGGTGCGGGCGGTCAACGTGGCGGCCCAGACGTTCCTGCGGTCGGTGTCGCGGGTGGTGGGCGGCGACGTGATCGACGACGCCATCGCCTTCTTCCAGGCCTTCGAGGGCATGGAGGAGGGGTTCCGGGAGCGGGCCGACCGGGTGAACGAGCTGCTGTCCGACCGGGCCACGGCGTTCCTGCTGGTGGCGTCGGCCCGGCGGGACACGCTGCAGGAGGCGCGGTTCTTCGCCGACCGCCTGCACGAGGCCGGGATCCCCGTCGAGGGGCTGATCGTCAACCGGGTCCACCCGCCGTTCGGCGACGGGCTCGCGGAGGCCACCCGCTCGCGGGCGGCGACGCTGGCGGGCACGGCCCTCGGCGACCTCTACGCCAACCTCGCCGACTTCCAGGCCGTCGCGGCCCGGGAGCGCGAGCACCTGGCCGGGCTCGAGGGCGCGGTCGCGTCGGCGCCGGTCGTGTGGGTGCCGTTCCTCGGCCAGGACGTGCACGACCTCGAGGGCATGGCCGAGGTCGCCCGTCTCCTCTTCCCGACCGACGCCGCCGCCTGACCCTGCCGGCTCGTCGGCCTGGATCGGCCTCGTCGCCATGGGTGGGCCCGGGTCGGCCCCCGGCCGCGGGCGATGCGGGCCGGGACCGGCGACGCGCCGGGACGGGCGGCGGGACCTCCGTGGTGGTCGTCCCCGGTGGCTCGGGCCGATGGCAAGGTGCCGTGGCCGCCCACCGTCGCCGACGCGGCCGTCGCCGGACCGCCCGCCCTGGCGGTGTGCGCTGTCTGTTCGTCCTGACCGTCGTGGCCGTGTGGCGGATCGGGTGACGGTGTCGCTCCCGGGTTCGTCCCGCACCAGGCAGGGGACGGCGCCCGGGGGAGCGCCGTCAGTCCTCGACGCTCGAGGCGGCCTCCCGGAGCGCCGCCGCGGCGGCGTCGACCGTCTCGGTGACGGGCACGATGCGGTCGAAGCCCGTCGTGTGCAGCAGCCGCGTCAACGTGGGGCGGCTGCAGGCGACGGCGACGTCGCCCCCGGCCTCGCGCGCTCGGCGGATGCCGCCGATCAGGGCACCGAGGCCGGCCGAATCCATGAACGGCACCGACGAAAGGTCGATGAGCAAGTAACGCTGATCCGCCAGCTTCGCCAACGAGTCACGGAACTGTCCGACCGTGTAGGCGTCGAGCTCACCCACCGGCCGGCAGACCGTGTGGTCAGGTGTGTCCTCCACCTGTATGTCGAGCACTGCATTTCCTCCCGGGGTTGCCCGGCGATGCTAGCGGGGGTGTGCCCGAGAGGTCGGCGGCGCCCGCCATCAGCACCGGTGCTGGCACGCAACCCTTCCCGGCTCCTAGCCTCCCCAACCGTGCCGAAAGTGTTGATCGCCACCGATGCGGACTGGATCCACGCCGACGTCGACGCGGCCCTCAGCGACGCCTCCACCGAGGTCGTGCGGGTCCGTTCGGGGCGGGAGGTGGCGGACGCCGTGCGGGAGCACGAGCCGGCGCTCGTCGTGCTCGACCTGCAGATCGGCAACATGGGCGGCATCGCCACCTACCTGCTGCTGGAGCAGGAGATGGAGGCCGACCGGCTGCCGGCGGCGCCGGTGCTGCTGCTGCTCGACCGGCCGGCCGACGTGCCGATGGCCCGCCGGGCCGACGTCGACGGCTGGCTGATCAAGCCGCTCGACTCGCTGCGCCTCCGGAAGGCCGCCGAGGCGCTGATGCGGTGGGACACGTACCACGAGCCGTCGGGCTTGGCGACCGCCTGACCAGGGGGCGCCGGAACGTGTTCGATCACCCCCGCGGGAGGCAGTAGTCTCTTCCTTCCGATCACCGGGCTGTGGCTCAGTTTGGTAGAGCACTGCGTTCGGGACGCAGGGGTCGTGGGTTCAAATCCCGCCAGCCCGACCAGAAGACGAGAGAGGCCCGTGGTCCAAGACCACGGGCCTTCGTCGTTCCCGGCGTCCCGGGTGCTAGCGCGAGGCCGGGGTCGCCTGGTGGGTGTGGGTAGGGTCGCACCAGACGGAGCGGGTCGTCTGGTGGATCCAGCCCTGGCCGGGGACGTGCCACAGCGGGTACCGGCACTCGGCGCAGGGGGCCGACGTCGTCGGGGCGCGCGGCGCGCCGCGCCGCTGGTCCGTCTCGGGTACGGGGACCGACGGATAGGTCATGTCATCGCCTTTCTTGCTCCGCCTCAGCCGCCGGCCCGGACCTTAGACCCGAACATCCGCACGCTCGCGCCTGCCGCCCACACCCAGGGTGCGGCCCGGCACCGAAGGGACCCCGCCGGGATCGGGATCCACCGTCGTAGCATCGACGGATGGCCGATGTCGCGAGCCGGGAGATGCGCCGGCGGCTCGTGGCGCACCTGCGGCGACGCGGCTACCTGCGCGACCGGCGCATCGGCGAGGCCTTCCTCGACGTGCCCCGCGAGGTGTTCCTCCCCGAGGAGCATCGGAGGGGCGGGCTGGCCGGCGTCTACCGCGACGACGCCATCGTCACCCGCCGCGACCCGTCGACGCGGGCGCCGACCTCGTCGTCGTCGCAGCCGGCGATCATGGCGATGATGCTGGAGATGCTGGCGGTCGAGCCCGGGCACCGGGTGCTGGAGATCGGCGCCGGCACGGGCTACAACGCCGCCATCCTCGACCACCTCGCCGGGCCCGACGGTCTGGTGGTCACGGTCGACCTGGATGTCGACGTGGCGGCCGGCGCCGCCCGGGCGCTGTGGGCCCTGGGGTCGCGGGTCCACGTGGTGGTGGCCGACGGCGCGCAGGGGATGCCGGGCATGGCGCCGCGCCCCGGCCCGCCGCCCCGGCGGGGGATCGACCGGATGATGGTGACCGCCAGCAGCGACACCGTCCCCCGGGCCTGGCACGAGCAGCTCGACCCCGGCCCCGGGAGCCGCCTGGTCGTCCCGCTGCGGCTGAGCGACGACGTCGACCGCGCCCACGCGGTCACCGCCTTCGTCCGGGTCGACGAGGGGTTCGACTCGGTGGCGGTCACGGCCGGCGGGTTCATGCCGCTGCGGCGCCCGACGCCGACGTCGCCGGGCTCGCCGGGATCGTCGGGCTCCCCGGGGTCACCACCGTTCACGAAGATCTGGCCGCCGCCCGGATCGCCCGGGTCGCCCGAGCCGCCCTCGGCGGCGACGCCGCCGACCCGGTTGCGGGGCCCGCTGGTCGACCTGGCTCGGAACGACGTCAGCCGCCTGCGGATCGTCGTCCGCTACGGCGACGACCGGCCCGCCAGCCGCTGGGTGATCCGCCGCGACGACCACTGGCTGGGCGTCGACCGCGTCGTCGCCTGACCCCGTACCCCGTCCCAAATTCCCAAATTGCGTTCGTGAGGCCGCTATTTGCGGCCTTTCCGACGCAATTTGGGACGGGGGAGGACGGGGTCAGGGTGGGCA
>DATCLV010000081.1:0-7704 GCA_036563745.1 Acidimicrobiales bacterium
CGCACGACCTCGTCGATCGTCCTCACCACGAAGTTCGACCGGTAGCCCCCTGGCCGGCGAGCGCCCGGGCGCTGGGGCAGGATCGCGTCGTGGCCTGGACCTGCCCCGACTGCGACCGCCGCTTCCGCCGCCGCCAGCGCCACGAGTGCTCGCCGGCGATGACCGTCGAGGAGTACTTCGCCACCGGCCCACCCCACGAGCGGCCCGTCTTCGACGCCGTCATGGCCCACGTCGACACGCTGCCCGACGTCCACGTCGAGCCGCTGTCGGTCGGCATCTACCTCAAGCGCGCCCAGACCTTCGCCGTGCTGACCCCGAAGACCCGGTGGGTGGCGCTCGGCTTCTCGCTCCCCCGCGTCGAGACCGGCGTCCGCATCGCCCGCAAGGTCGAGCCGGCCGGGCCCCGCTGGTGGCACACGGTGAACCTCCGCGGCCCGGGGGACGTCGACGACCAGGTGCGCGACTGGCTGACCGAGGCCTACCTCAGCTCGCCGACCTGAGCAGCCCGGGCGCCGCCTGCGACCTACAGCGGGGTGATGCCGCTGCGCCGCCGGGGCAGCGGCTCGCGGTTCGGGGTGCCCTCCCCCGCCGGCTCGGGCCCCGGCGGGCCGCCGGGCGCCTTCGGGCCCGGCGCGTCCGTCGCGTCCTTCCCGCCCGGCGCGTCGTCGCCCGAGCGGGACGACCGGGACCGGAACGGCCGGAACGACCGCTTCCTCGACCGGGACGACGCCGACGATGGTGCCGACGAGGACCTCGACGAGGATCCCGGCGACCCGCCCGGCGGCTCCGGTGACGACGGCGACAGCGGCGGCTGCGGCTTCGTGGGCGCCGTGAGGTCCGGCAGCTCGGCCGTCCGGACGCCCCCGACGCGCCCCGCGCGCCCACCGCGCCCCGCGCCCGAGCCTGCGCCCCCGGGCCCCGCCGGCTCGGGCGCGTCGATCGAGTCGGCCGGGTCGTGCGCCCGGGAGCCCGTGCCCGGCGTCACCAGCGGATCGACCGGGGCAAACCCCGGCAGCTTGGCCAGCTCGGCGTCCGCGAGGCGCTCGGCCCTGCGGCGGCGGCGGTCCCGCCGCCAGCGCCGGACCCGCAGGTAGGCGTACAGGACCGCGCCCAGGAGGAGGACCACGGCGACGATCCGGAGGATGCCGTCGCGCACCGCCGTGTCGAGCCGGCGCTCGACGGCCTGGCTGGCCCGCAGCGACGCCTCGGGGTCGCCGGCCTCCAGCTCGCGCCGGGCGGTCTCCAGGCGGTCGTCGGTGCCCGAGAACAGCAGGCCCACCGCGCCGAGCAGGCCCTCGCCCTCGTCCATGTGGGCGTCCGCGGCACCGTAGGCCTGGGCGGCCTCCAGGGTCGCCTCGGCCACCGGCAAGAGGTCCTCGGTGTTCGTCGCGGTCTCGTAGGCGTCCTCCAGGCCCAGGTCGGCGACGTCGAGGCCCTCCAGCGCCTCCTCGATGTCGGCCCGGACGGCGAGCACGTCCTCGGCCTCGGCCACCGCGTCCTCGAGGGCCGGGAAGTCCCAGCGGGACATGATCATCCGGACCTCGAGCGGGGGCGTCCACCCGTCGCCCTGCTCGACCAGCTGGTCGTAGACGGCCCGGGCCTCGGTGCGCGCCGCCAGCTGCTCCCGCTGCTCGTCGTTGACGACGTAGGCGTCCCACAGGCCCGTCGCCTCGGCGGACCCGGCCCGGTTCTCCACCAGGTCGAGCAGCACCTGCCAGGTGACGGGGCTGTCGTAGCTCTCGGGCTCCGGGTCGCCGGCGTAGGGGATGGTCCGCTCGCGGGCGGCGGCCAGCACCTCCTGCATCGCCTCGACGCCGACCTCCGCGACGACCTGGTCGATCACGTACCGGGAGGTGGCGTAGCCGTAGGTCTCGGTGGCGGCGCTGCTCTCGTCGAGCAGGAAGGGGTCGGACCAGTCGTTGAGGGCGACGGCCCCGGCGCCGGACCGGTTGGGCACGGCGGCGCCGTCCTGGGGCTGATCGAGCTCCTCCAGGGCGAGGGTGGCGTAGACCTCGGCGAAGCCCTCGGCCACCCAGCGGTCGTCGAACAGCTGGGAGTTGAACCACACGTGGCTCAGCTCGTGGGTGAGGACCAGCGGGTCGAGCTCGTCGCCGACGCTGATCATGCCGTCGGCCTCGCTGTACCAGCCGGCGTAGCCGTAGGCGTAGGGGCCGGTCGACTCGACGACGGCGAGCGGCTCCTCGCGCGGCCAGGGCAGGCCGAGCAGGTCCTCGAGGACCGGCTTGGCGTCGGCGATGTTCGTCGCGGCGAAGTCGGCCCAGGCCGGGTCGTCGGGCCAGGCCCGGACCTCGACCTCGGCGCCCTCGACGTCGACGGGCTCGATGACCAGCTTCTCCTCGTCGGTGGCGACGACGAAGGCCAGGAACGCGTCCGGGTTGTCGAGGTTCTCGGCGGACAGGACGGTCTGCCCGTCGGCGGTGGAGCGCTCCAGCTCGCCCCGCACGACCTCGACGTCGAAGCGCTCGGGCAGCCGGACCTCGATGCTGCCCATGCCGGGGTCGCCGAAGGTGAAGGCGGGGAACGTGACGAAGGCGTCGTTGGCCCGGGTCAGGCCGGGCGACCGGGGCGGCTGGTTCGGCAGGTTGTAGGTGAGCGTGAGCGACTGGGTCTGCCCGTAGAAGAGGTTGGGTTCGAGCTCGATGACCGCCGAGCGGGCGTAGGGGATGCCGATGTCGCGGGTCGTCACCGCGGCGGTGCCACCGCCGGCCCGGGTGGCGACGAGGTCACGGGCCTCGGCCAGGATCGGCACGCCGATCTCGGAGAAGTAGGCCTGCTCGATGATCCCGCCCCGGGTGCGGTTGGGGATCTGGTTGGTGACCGACACCTCGACGGTCACCCGGATCGCGCCGGCCTCGGGGTCGACGACGTAGGTGGACGTGGTGCGGGTCTCGAGGCCGTCCTCCTGGAGGGGCGCGGCGGGCACCGACGGCGCGGCGGGGGTGGCGGGCGACGCGACGACCGCCGCCGCCGGCCCTGCGACGGAGGGCGCGGGCGCGGCCGCGACCGGGGACAACGTGCACGCGAGCCCCACGGTGAGCGAAGTGGCGACGACTGCTGGTGAGCGCACGATCCCCCAAGTAGCACGGGCTGTCCGACCTGAACGGCCGAGCTTAGGCCCTCCCCCGAAACCGGAGCCCCGCGGACCGGTTGGAAGTCGCTCCGGTGGGTAAATCCGCCGGCACGGTTACTAGGCGAAAGGACGCCGTGATGTTGTTTGCAGTTGCCGCAATGGACCCGACGGTCAAGATGCTTTTCTTCGGGGCGGCTGTGATCCTGTTCGTGTTGGCCGCGGTCGGCTATGTCTGGGGCAAGGTCTCCCTGGTCGGTGCCGGTCTCGCGGCCTTCGCGTTCCCCTTCTTCTGGGACGCGCTGGCCGCCAGCTGAGTCCCACCCCGTGGCCCATTCGGCTTTCACCCCCGCCGGGTGATTGCCACTCACCCGCCGCGTTGCGACGGTGTGATGCAACGAAAGGGCTGGGTGTCGCCTCGCTGCCTGTTCCTCGACGGCGACACCCAGCCGAACCACCATCACGGAGGTCATCACCCATGTCAGCGGCGGAACCCCTTGGAGTGCCGACGACCCCCAGACGCACCCGCAGCCGGAGGCGACGGCACTTGCAGGTGGCCGAGCCCGCCGTCGACGTCTTCAGCCTGTCCGACCGGCTCGACAAGCTCGAGCGGGAGCTGCGCGAGACCTGGACCACGATGCTCGAGCTCGACGCCGCGGCGGCCGGCCGCATCGGCCACGCCGGCAAGCTGGTCCACCGGGCGGCGATCGTCCTGAGCGATCGCGACGTCATCTACTAGCCACACCGACGAGCCAGGGGCGACGATGCCCCGTCCTCCGAACCTGCCCCGGAAGTGGGGACGATTTCGGCTCCCTGCTTCGGGGGCAGGTTCGGCCGCTGGCACCGGCCACCGGCCACCGGCCGAACAACCGAACAGCCGGGCCGCCGTCAGGCGGCGGCGGTCAGAGCAGGTTGAGCTGCCGGGCGTGCGCTACCGACTCGTCCCGCGAGCCCGCACCCAGCTTGCGGTAGATGCTCTTCAGGTGGGTCTTCAGGGTGTTCACCGACATGTGCAGCTCGGCGGCGATGCGCTTGTTGGACAGCCCGGTGGGCAGGTAGCGGAGCACGATCTGCTCCCGCTCGCTGAGCGGCTCGAACTCGGCCGGCGCCGGCGTCGCCGCCGCCACGCCGGGGCACTGGTCGGCGATCGCCGCCAGGAGGCTGAACGGGTACGGGTCGTCGTAGCCGCTGGCCAGGCTGCGCAGCACCGGCTCCAGCGCCGGCAGGTCGGGGGCGAACAGCTGGACGAACTGCTCCCGCCGCCCCCACTCGATCGCGGTGCGGAGGTGCCGCTCGGCGGCGTCCTCGTCGTCCCACGCCAGCACCAGGCGGGCCCGCAGCAGCTGGGCGGTGATCCGCTGGGGCAGCGACTGCGACACGGCCTCGAAGCGGCCGAGCCGCTCCGGCACCTCGTCGACCGGCCCGGCGGCCAGCGCCAGCCGCACGTCGAGCTCGGCGGTCAGCGGCCCGTCGGGGAGCTCCTCCCGCCCGAACAGGCTGCGCTCCACGTCGCCGGCGCGCAGCCACAGCAGCGCCTCGGCCAGCTCCACCCGCTGGAGCAGGTGCGAGCCGAGCGCCCGGGGCCGGGCCTCGGTGAGCACGTCGAACGCCTCGGCCGTCCGGCGCTGGGCGAAGCGCAGGTGCGCCAGCTCGATGGCGCCCAGCACCTCGAGCCCGGCCCGTGACCACCGGCGGGCGGCCTCGACGCCGGCCCGGAGGTCGACGTCGGCCTCGTCGAGCTGGTTGCGCTCCCGGCGGACGCCGCCCCGGGCGATGCGGGGCATCGCCTCGTGCCAGGGCCGGCGGGTCATCACCAGCACCTCGTCGGCGTAGCTGACGGCGTGGTCGAGACGGCCGTCCCGGTAGGCGAGCCACGCGTTGAAGGCGTGGGTGGGCAGGTCGCCGAGCGGGTCGGGTGGGGCCACCTGGTGGTGCCGGCGGGCCTCGTCGAGCTGGTCGAGCGCGGCGTGGCAGGCGGCCAGCAGGTGGTGGGCGCGATGGCGGAGGTCCTCGGCGCGGCCGTCGTGGCCGAGGTCGGCCAGCAGCACCCGGTGGGCGTCGACCAGCGCCCGCTCGAGGTTGCCCGACACGGCGTGGGCGTGGCCGACGAGGAGCGAGTGGCGGGCGGTGAGCAGCGGCTCGTCGGTGGCCTCCAGCCGCCAGCGGGCCCGCTCCAGCCACAGCCGCGCCTCGTCGAGCATCCCGAGGGTGACGCACAGCTTGCAGAGCCGCAGGAGCTGCTCGAGGTCGCCGGTGACGGCGTGGTCGGGCAGCTCGGCGAGCCAGCGGCGCAGGTCGTCGACCCGGCCCGACGCGGCGGCCTCCTCGCCGTGGACGAGGATGAGGCGGATCGCCTCGTCGGGCGCCTGCGCCCCGACGTAGTGGGTGACGGCCCGGCCCAGGTCGCCCCGGGCCTGGAGCTCGCGGGCCGCGGCCCGGCGCGCGTCGATCTCCCGCTCGGGGTCGAGCAGCCGGAGCCGGTGGCGGAGGAACTCGCGGAACAGGGGCCGGTAGCGGAAGGTGGTGCGCTGCTCGTCGGTGGCCTCGACGAACATCCCGGAGCGCTCCAACCGGTCGAGCGTGGCGGCGCCGCCGGTGCCGCCGCTGACGACGTCGGCCAGCCGCCCGTCCATGCGGTCGAGCACCGAGGTGGCGAGCATGAAGCGGCGCACCTCGGCGGGCTGGGGGTCGAAGACCTCGGCGGCGAGCAGCTCGGCCAGGTACCGGCTGCTGCCGGAGAGGTGGTGGACGTAGCCGCCCCGGTCGGGGCGGCGCAGCAGGGCGAGGCCGGCGAGGGTGACGCCGCCGATCCACCCCTCGGTGCGCTCGTGGAGGGCGTCGAGGTCGGCCTCGCTCAGGTGGAGGTCGACGAAGTGGGCGAAGAACTCGGCCATCTCCTCGCGGGTGAACGCTAGGTCGGCGGCGTGGATCTCGGCCATCTGGCCGCGGGCCCGCAGCAGGCCGGCCCGCAGCGCCGGCGCCGGCTCGCCCCGGCTCGACAGGATCACCCGCAGCGAGGCGGGCAGGTCGAGCAGGAGCTCCCCGAGGACCTGGCAGACGTCCTCGTCGGTGAGGAGGTCGACGCGGTCGAGGACCAGCACCGACCGGCGCCGCTCGGCCAGCTCGGGCAGGTGGCGGCGGACGAGACGTCGGGCGTCGTCGGGGGTCGCCACCTCGACGACCGGGGTCTCCCCACCGCCGACGCCCAGCTCCAGCTCACGCACCACCCGGTCCCAGAAGCGGGTGGGGTCGTCGTCGAACCGGTCCAGGGCCACGTACGCCATCGGCAGCCGGCCGCCCTCGGCGTGCCACCCGCTGACCAGCGTGCTCTTGCCCGACACCGCCGGCGCCCGGAGCAGGGTGACCTTGGCGTCGGCGAGGGCGTGGTCGAGGAGGCGGTGGAGCCGGGGCCGGGGCACGTAGAACTTCGGCAGGCTGGGGACGACCGGGGCACCCGGTCGTGCGAGCCGCCAGTTCGTGTCTACCCAGTCCCAGCCGGCCACGGCCTCACCTCCGCTCGCTTCGCGCCCACCTGGAGTGTCAGGTGCCGCCCCGCGGAGCCGCGGCCTGCGCCTAGAACCTACCGACGCACCACCCCAGGGCGACGGCCGACGCTCCCGGCCCCGTGTCCGAGCACGTGGCCGGTGAGCCGAACCGCCACCCAGCGGGGTGCCGTTGGGACTCCGCCGAGCGCCGCGGGCCATCCGCGTCGCCGACCCTCACGGGCGACAGCCAGGATCGCCACCCTGGGGGTGAGTCACCCTCACCCTGTCGGGGTGACCTTGCCCGCTCAGCGGGGCGACCAAGCGCCGGAGCGCGGCGATCGACCGCACTGGGCGCGCGGCCGGGGCGGCGGGGTCAGAGCAGCCGGAGGTGCCGGGCGTGGGCGACGGCGTCCTCCCGGCTGCCGACACCGAGCTTCCGGTAGACGCTCTTCAGGTGTGTCTTGAGCGTGTTCACCGACATGTGCAGCTCGGCCGCGATCCGCTTGTTCGACAGGTTCGTGGTCAGGTAGCGGAGCACCACCTGCTCCCGGGCACTGAGCGATTCCGACACCCGGGCGCGCCCCGGCGCGTCGTCGTGCCACTGCGCCATTGCGGCCATCAGGGCGTACACATAGGGGTCGTCGCCCCGGCACGACAGCTCCCGCAACAGGTCGTGGAGCGGGCCGAGGTCCTCGACGAACACCTGCACGAACCGCTCCCGCCGGCCGATGTCGATGGCCGACCGCAGCGCCTCCCGGGCGCCGGCCGGGTCGCCGGGCAGCAGGGCCCGGCCGCGGAGGAGCTGCACCGAGATCCGGTCGCGCACCGTCCGGGCGGCGCGCTCGTGGGCCGCGAGCTGGGCCAGGGCCTCGCCACGGCGGCCGGTGGCGAGGGCGGCCCGGACATCGAGGAGGGCGGTGAGCCGGCTGTCGGGCAGCTGCTGGCGGAGCGCCTGGTAGGTGTCGAGGTCGCCCTCGCGGAGCCGCAGCCCCGCCTCGGCAGCCCGGAGCCGCTGGCCCACGTAGTCGCCGTGGACCTCGGGCCGGGCGTCGGCCAGGACCTCGAACGCCGCGGTGGCGCGCCCCCGGGCGTAGTGGGTGAGCGCCAGCTCGATCGACCCCAGCACCGTGG
>DATCLV010000366.1:0-4308 GCA_036563745.1 Acidimicrobiales bacterium
GGCCCACAGCGGCGTGTCGGCCGGCGACTCGGTCGACGGGTCGTCGTTGACCTTGATCATCTCGACCCGGTCGGCCAGGTCGCCGAGGGCCTCGTCGAGCAGGGCCTGGACGTCGGGCAGCGTCTGGCCCGGCAGCGTCCGGATGTCGACCTGCAGGTCGACGGTGTCGGGGATCACGTTGGTCTTGGTCCCGCCGTGAGCCACCGTCGGGGCGAACGTGGTGTGGGTGCAGGCGTGGAACTGGCGGGCCATGCCCACGGGCAGGTCGGCCAGGGCGTCGAGGAACCGGTCCGGGTCGAGCAGCGGAGCGACCAGCTCGTCGGGCAGGCCCATGCCCTCGAGGAAGCGCCGCCAGGTGGCGTGGATGTCGGTCTGCGGGCGGAACTCGGCGATGCGGCGCACCACCTCCGCCGCCGTGACCAGGGCGTTGTCGGTGGCGTAGGGCTGCGAGGCGTGCCCCGGCGTGCCGGTGATGCGCAGCGTGCACCAGCACGAGCCCTTCTCGCCGACCAGCACCGGGAGCCGCAGCGCCCCGTCGCCGCCGGGGACCGGGATCCCGCCCGACTCGGTGATCACGAAGTCGGCGCCCACGGCGTCGAGCTCGTGGCGGGCCAGGTGGTCGGCGCCGTAGGCGCCCGCCGCCTCCTCGTCGGCCACCGCCAGGTAGGTGAGCCGGCCCCGGGGGCGCCAGCCGGACGCGGCCAGGCGCCGGGTGGCGACCGCCATCGAGGCGGTGAGGTTGAGCATGTCGACGGCCCCGCGGCCCCACACCTCGCCGTCGACCAGCTCGCCGCCGAACGGGTCGTGGCGCCAGCGGTCGGGGTTGGCCGGGACGACATCGGTGTGGCCCATCAGCAGGAGCCCGGGCGCGTCGGGGTCCGATCCCTCGATGCGGGCGACCAGGCTGGTCCGGCCGGGCTGGGGCTCGTAGCGCTCGATGTCGATGCCGCTGCCCTCGAAGAAGTCGGCCAGCAGGTCGGCGCTGCGGTGCTCGTGGCCGCTCTCGACGGTCCCGTCGTTCACGCACGCGTTGCGGATGAGGTGCTGGAGAAGGTCGGTGACCTCGCCGGTCACGTCGTCACCGGCGGGTCGGCTGGTCGCGGCTCCCATCGCCGGGACGGTACCGCCAAGACGGCCGAGTCCGCCCCTCCTGCCAGCCGGTCTGGTTCAATGCTGGGCGAGATGGCCCCCCGATCGGCACGTGCGGACACGCCGTACGACGCAACCCGCAGCGTGCGGCGCCACGTGGTGGTCGACGGGTCGAACATCGCCACCGAGGGCCGCGACACGCCCAGCCTCGCCCAGCTCGACGAGGCCGTGCAGGCGTACATGCGCGAGTACGAGCCCGAGATCGTCACGGTGGTCGTCGACGCCACGTTCCCGAACCGGATCGCCCGTGCCGAGCGCGCCACCTACGAGGCGGCGGTGGCGGCCGGGGAGATCATCACCCCGCCCGCCGGGGCGATCGGCCGGGGCGACGCCTTCATCCTGCAGATCGCCGACAAGGCCGACGCCACGATCCTGTCGAACGACTCGTTCCAGGAGTTCCACGGCGTCCACGACTGGCTGTTCCAGCCGGGCCGGCTGGTCGGCGGCAAGCCCGTGCCCCACGTGGGCTGGGTGTTCATGGACCGGACGCCGGTGCGGGGGCCGCTGAGCCGCAAGTCGGTGAGCGCCGCCCGGCAGCGGGCCGCCGAGGAGGCGGCCGCCACGCCGCCGGACGCGGCGCCGGAGGCGGGGTCGGCGGCGGCCGAGCCGGCGAAGGCGACCAAGGCCGCGAAGGCCGCCAAGGCTGCGAAGGCCACCAAGGGGAAGGGCGACAAGGCGGCCGAGAAGGCCACGAAGGCCACGAAGGCCACGAAGGCCACCAAGGCCAAGGCGAAGGCGGAGAAGGCGCCGAAGGCCGAGAAGGCCGCCAAGGCGACGAACGCCACGAAGGCCACGAAGGCCGCGCCGGCGAGGGCCGGCAAGGCCGGGAAGGCGACCGGACGAGCCACCCGGCCGGAGAAGGCCACGACGAAGGGCGACACGGCCGCGCCGCCCGAGAAGGCCGCCAGGGCGGCCACGGCCGACACGGCCGCGGCGGCGACGAAGGCCGCCGACGAGGGGCGGGGAGGGCCGGGTCGGGCGGCCGACACCGGTCCCGCGCCGTCGCCGGTCAACGAGGCGCTGCCGTTCATCGAGTTCGTCGGCACCCACCCGGTCGGGAGCCGGGTGCAGGGCGTGGTCGAGCAGTTCAGCTCCCACGGCGCCTACGTGCGCCTCGGGCCGGTGCAGGGCTACGCCGAGCTCAAGGGCCTCGCCGACCCGCCGCCGCGCAGCGCCAAGCAGGTCCTGCGCCTGGGGGAGACCCGGGAGTTCGTCGTGGTGGCGCTCGACCCCGCCCGCCGGGGCGTCGACCTGGCGCTCCCCGGCGTCGGGCCCGCCGTCGAGGCCCCGACGCCCGCGGCCGCCGAGCCGGCGCCGGCGAAGCAGGCGGCCAAGGACGGGAAGCCGGCGAAGACCGCGAAGCCGGCCAAGGCCGCGAAGCCGGCCAAGGCGGCGAACGCCACCAAGGACACGAAGCCGGCGAAAGCCGCCAAGGCCGCGAAGCCGGCGAAGGCCGCGAAGCCGGCCAAGGCCGCCAAGGCGGCCAAGGCGGCGAAGACCGCGAAGCCGGCGAAGGCCCCGCAACCGGCGAAGGCGGCGAAGGCGGCCAAGGGGACGACGGCGGCCACGGCGGCGAAGGCCAGCACGGCCGCCACGGCGGCCACGGCCACCACCGGCGAGGCCGCGACCGATGCCGAGGCGGCGGCCCGGCGGGCCCGGGTGGCGCGCGGCCGTCGGTAGCTTGGCCTCCGTGCGCATCGCCACCTGGAACGTCGCCGCCCTCACCACCGAGCGGCTCGACCGGCTCCACCACTTCCTCGACTACGCACAGCCCGACGTGCTGTGCCTCCAGGAGACCAAGCTCAGCGACGACGCCTTCCCGGCGCTCGACCTCCTGGGCCTGGGCTACGAGGCGGCGCACCACGGCGAAGGCCGGTGGAACGGGGTGGCGATCCTCAGCCGGGTCGGCCTCGACGATCGGATCGACGGGTTCGCCGACGGCGAGGCGCCCGACCCCGAGGCCCGCCTGGTCAGCGCCACCTGCGGCGGTGTGCGGGTCCACTCGGTCTACGTGCCCAACGGCCGGGCCCTCGACCACGAGCACTACCGGTACAAGCTCCGGTGGCTCGCCCGGCTGCGGGCCCACCTGGAGGCCACCGCCTCGCCCGACGACCGCCTCGTGGTGTGCGGCGACGTCAACGTGGCGCCCGCCGACATCGACCTCTGGGACCCGGCGGCGTTCGTCGGCTCCACCCACACCTCGCCCGAGGAGCGGGCCGCCATCGCCGCCCTCGAGGCGTGGGGCCTCACCGACGTGCTCCGGGCCGAGTACCCGGGCGTCGAGGGCCTCTACAGCTGGTGGGACTACCGGGCCGGCCGCTTCCACAAGCGCCAGGGCATGCGGATCGACCTGATCCTCGCCACCGCCCCGCTGGCCGAGCGCGTCACGTGGGCGGTGGTCGACCGCAACGCCCGCAAGGGCAGCAAGCCCAGCGACCACGCCCCGGTCGTCGCCGACTTCGCCCTCGAGCCGGTCGCGGGCTAGGAAAGCGCACGTGGACGACCGCTCCGAGTCACCAGGCACCCACCCGACCGGGCCCGCCGCCGACGCCGCGGGCGACGAGACCGGGGCGACCGGGGAGACCGGCGCACCGGGCGAGGCCGGCGCCGACGCCGGCGCCCACAGCGGCGTGATCGACCCCGGCAACTCGATGTGGACGACGCTGCTGCGCGACTACGCCACCGAGCCGCCGTCCGAGCGCCGGGCCGAGCTCCAGCGCACCGGCAACGCCCTGCGCCGCATCGTCCACCGGCTCCACGGCAGCAAGGCCGGCCCCGAGGACCTGCGGCCGGTCGCCGACCGGCTGGAGGCGCTGGCCGAGGCGCTCGAGCAGCTGCCGTCCGGGTCGCTCTACGAGGGGTTCGGCGAGGCGACGCTGGGCGCCGGTGACCGCCACGCCTTCTTCGACCACAGCCCCATGCTGGGCCGGGCCAACCCGTTGGCGCCGCCGATCGAGCTGTGGCCCGACGGCGACGTGATGCGGGGGAAGGCCACGTTCGGGTCGGCCTACGAGGGCCCGCCGGGGTGCGTGCACGGCGGCTACGTGGCGGCGGCGTTCGACGAGGTGCTGGGCTCGGCGCAGTCGCTCGGCGGGCGACCGGGGATGACCGGTCGGCTGACGATCCACTACCGCAGCCCCACGCCGCTCGGCACCGAGC
>DATCLV010000374.1:0-2321 GCA_036563745.1 Acidimicrobiales bacterium
ATCGGCGTAGGATTCCCTGGTGGTCGAGTACCAGTCGCGTGAGTTCCATCCCGCCTTCGAGGAGTACTGCGAGGCGATCTGGGAGCTCAAGGAAGACGACGTGGCCGTGATCCAGGCCCGCATCGCCGAGCGGCTCTCGGTCTCGCGCCCCGCCGTGTCGGAGATGATCAAGCGGATGCAGGCCGAGGGCTTCGTGCAGCTCGAGGGCAACACCATCAACCTCACCACGAAGGGCAAGGAGCTGGCCGAGCAGGTCGTCCGGCGGCACCGGCTGGCCGAGCGCCTCCTCACCGACATCCTGGGCCTCCCCTGGGCCGACGCCCACGTCGAGGCCGGCAAGTGGGAGCACGTCATCTCCGAGCCCGTCGAGAAGGCGATCAACCGGGTGCTCGACAACCCGACCACCTGCCCGCACGGCAACCCGATCCCCGGCTCCAGCTACGCCCCGCCCGAGACGGTGGCGCTGTCCCGACTGCCGGTGGGCGCACCGTTCACGGTCAGCCGCATCCCGGAGGAGCTGGAGTTCACCCCCGGCCTCCTGGAGTTCCTCGAGGACGCCGCCGTCCAGCCCGGGCACTCCGGCGTCGTCACCGCCACGTCGCCCGACGGCACCACCACCGTCGAGATCGACGGGCAGCACGTGGGCATCGGCGCCTTCGCCAGCGCCCGCATCCTCGTCACCGAGAACACCCCGCAGAAGAAGAGCGCCTGACCCGGCGCCCCCGGGTTTGGGCCCGGGGCCTGACGCTCAGAAGAGCGTCAGCGTGCCGTCCTCGGGGGCCTCGGCCTCGGCCTCGGCGCTCGCACCGCCGTCGCCGTCCGCGCCGTCGCTGCCCTCGCCATCGACGCCCGACGCCCCGCCCGCCGACGACGGCTGCGGGCCGGCGTCGTCCGTGTCCTGGAGGCAGGCGGGCAGCGGCTGGGCGTGCACCACGGCCAGGCGCTTCGTCGCCCGGGTGAGCGCCACGTAGAGCGCCCGCATCCCCTGGGCCTCCTCGTTGACGATCGCCGCCGGCTCCACCACCACGGCGGCGTCGAGCTCCAGGCCCTTCACCAGGCTCACCGGCACCAGCGTGACCTGCGACTCCAGGCCGTTGCGGGCCGCCCGCCCGTACTCGACCCCGGCGGCGTCGAGCCCGTCGGCGACCGCGTCGACCAGCGTCTGGGGGACGATGATCGCCACGCTGCCCGGGTCGACCGCGTCCCGCTCCTCCAGCGCCACCTCCACCACCCGGGCGACCAGGTCGTCCGCCGGCGCGGACAGGACGCGGGGCGGGTCGCCCACCTGGCGGACGCTCTCCGGCGGCGCCAGCCCGGGCGCGGCCTCGGCCAGCACCTTGGCGGCCAGGTCCATCGTGGGCCGGGGGATGCGGTAGCCGATGGTCAGCTCGGCCCGGCGGGACGGCCGCTTCGACGGGAGGTGGGCGAGGATCTCGCCCCAGCCCTGCACGGCCCACACCCCGGTGGCCTGGGCGATGTCGCCCACGATCGTCATCGAGCCGTTGAGCGAGCGTCGGGACAGCATCCGCAGCTGCATCGGCGACAGATCCTGCGCCTCGTCGACCACGATGTGGCCGTAGGTGCGCATCTCGTCGTCCTGGCGGTCCTGACCGGGCCGGCGCTTCCGCGGCTTGGGGCCGAGCAGGGCCCGGGCCTCGTCGAGCAGCGGCACGTCGGAGATCGTCCAGACGACGTTGGGGAACTCGGGGCTGCGGGGCCGGTACAGCGACGCCTGCTCCTCGGGGTCGAGCTCGCGCCCGGCGGCCAGCTTGATCAGCGCCTTGGAGCCGTACAGGTCGTGCAGCAGCTCGGCCGGGGTGAGCACCGGCCACATGCGCTCCAGCGCCTCGCGCACCTCGGGCGTGTGCCGCAGGCGCCCCCGCACCTCCTCGGGAGTGGTCGGCACCCGGCTGACCTCGGCCAGCGCCTCGTACAGCCGTGACTCGACGAACCGGCGCCCGGCGTTGTGGGTGCGGAACCGACGGCGGGCCTCGGCGACGATCTGCGCCGTCCGCTCGGCCGGCACCCGCAGCGTCTGGAGGCCGTAGCCGACCTTCAGCGGCTCGCGGAGCGGCCGCTCGCGGTCACGCACGGCCTTGGCCAGCACCCGGGCCATGCGCAGGTCGCCCTTGACCCGGGCGGCGAGGGGCTTGTCGTTGCCGGCGACCCGCACGTTCTCGACCAGGTCGGCCAGCACGGCCAGCTCGACGCCGGCCTCGCCCAGGCTGGGCAGGACCTGCTCGATGTAGCCGAGGAACAGCCGGTTGGGCCCGACGACCAGGACGCCCTGGCCCTCCAGCGGAAACCGGTAGGTGTAGAGG
>DATCLV010000380.1:0-7571 GCA_036563745.1 Acidimicrobiales bacterium
GGTGAGCGACATGCTGCCGGCGCCCGAGCCGGCGCCACCGCCCGCCGGGTCGGCGGTCGCGTCCACCCCGCCGGCGGTGCCGGGAGCGCCCGTGGCGCCCGTGAGGCTCGTGGCACCGGCGCCGGTCCCGGTCGGGTTCGTGGGGTTCGTCGAGGTCATGCCGCCGCTCCCGTCGGCTCGGGCACCGTCTCCCGCTCGATCCGGAACCCGGTGATCCCGTACAGGACGCTCAGCACCGGGCTGGCCAGGCAGAAGAAGGCGAAGGGGAGGTACTTGAGGGTGGGCACCGACAGCACCGCGGCCATGAACGCCCCGCACGAGTTCCACGGCACCAGCGGCGAGGTGACCGTGCCGCAGTCGGCCGCCAGCCGCGACAGGTTGGTGGGCGCCAGCCCGCGGCGGCCGAACTCGACCCGGAACACCTTCGTGGGCAGCACCAGCGCGATGTACTGGTCGCCGGCCACCAGGTTCAGGCCGAAGGCGCAGGCCAGGACGGTGGCGAACAGCCTGCCGGTCGTGGTGGCCGCGGCGATCAGCGGGTCGACCAGGCGGGCGATCAGCCCGAACCGCTCGAGGATCGCCCCGAACGTGACCGCCCCGATGATCAGCCAGACCGTCGACAGCATGCTGGCCATGCCGCCGCGGGACACCAGCCGGTCGACGACGGGGACGCCGGAGTCCATCCGGAACCCGGTCGCCATCGCCTGCCACACCGCCTCGACCGACCGGCCGAGCGCCGCCAGGGGCCCGTCGCCCGTGTGCCCCGGGTCGACGAAGTCGCGCACCACGTCGGGCTGGAGGACCGCGCCGAGCGCGCCGGCGAACAGCGTCGCCGCCAGGAGCGCCAGGGGCGCGGGCACCTTCCGGATCGACAGCCACACCAGCAGCGCCAGCGGCACCAGGTTCAGGGGCGTGACGTGGAAGACGTCGCCGATGGCCCGCAGCTCGATGTCGGTGGGGACGGGGCTGGTGGCGTCGTCGCCGCGGACCAGCCCGATCACGAGGAACCCGAGCAGGGCGATGCCGAACGCCGGCACCGACGTCCACGCCTGCTGCCGGATGTGGCGGTGGGTGTCGACCCCGACGAGCTGGGAGGCGAGGACCGTCGTCTCCGACAGCGGCGACAGCTTGTCGCCCAGGTAGGCCCCGGAGATGACCGCCCCGGCCGTGATCTCCGGCGACACGCCGAGGGCGTGGGCGATGCCGACCAGACCGACGCCGACGGTGCCGGCCGTCGTCCACGAGCTGCCGATGCTCATCGCCACCACGCCGCACACCACGGCGGCGGCCGCGTAGTAGACGCTCGGGGACAGCAGCTCGATGCCGTAGTAGACGAGCGTGGGGATGGTGCCGGTGAGGTTCCAGACGCCGATGAGCGCGCCCACGCTGAGCAGGATGAAGATGGCGCTGGTCACCGAGGCCAGCGACCCCTTCGCCGCCTCCTCCACCTCGGCCCACGTGTGCCCGAGCCGCATGGCGACGAGCGCGGCGACGAACACGCACAGGACCAGCGCCACCTGGACGGGGCCGTCGAGGGCGTCGAGCCCGAACACCAGCAGCGCCCCGCCGATCGTCACCGCCAGCGCCGCCATCGGGATCAGGGCGTCGACCAGCGACGGCTCCCGCACCTCCTGGTTCTCCGGGGTGGTACCCGTGGCCACGGCGGCCTCCTGGCAGCAGACCCCGACAGGGGTACCGGGCCGTGGGCGGGGTGGTCCTCATCCCCGGGGGGTGATTCACCCACCCGGCCGGCGCGTCACGGACCGTGACCCACCCTGGTGGACCGGGCCGGCGCGCGGCTCAGGCGGGCGCGGCCTCCTGGGCGGCGCGGTGCAGGTCGAGCGCCTGGACCCAGAGGGCGAGCCCCTCGATCGCCGTGCGGCGCTGCCGGGACGGCAGGTGGGCGACGACGGTCTCCAGCCGGCCCCGGATGGCGACGTCGGCCGTCCGCAGCGCGTCGTGGCCGCCCGGGGTCAGCGTGTGGGTCACGCGACGGCGGTCCAGGGGATCGGGCAGCCGCTCGACGTACCCGCGGTCGACCAGGCCGTCGGCCAGCGCGGTGATGCTCGGCCGGCTCACGGTCAGCCGGCGGGCCAGCGCCGTCGCCACCGCGGAGCCGTCGCTCAGCAGCACCATCAGCCGGTACTGCGGCAGGCTCAGCCCCACCTCGTCGAGCGCGTTCTCCACCACCTTCGACAGGCGGCCCGCGGCCCGCGTCGCCACGTCGAGCGGGGTGGGGTCCGTGTCCACGACGGTCAACGTAGTTGGACCGGTCCCGTCGACCCCGCCGGACCCACCGCGCCCGCCGGGCCCGACGCCGCCGCGCCCGAGCCCGCCGTCCACGTGGCGTAGAGCCGGGCGTAGGCGCCACCGGCGGCCACCAGCTCGTCGTGGGTGCCCAGCTCCACCAGCCGGCCGCCGTCGACCACGCCGACCAGGTCGGCCCGCTCCGCGGTCGTCAGCCGGTGGGCGATCACCACCACGGTCCGACCCTCCATCAGCCGGTCGAGCGCCTGCTCCACCAGGGCCTCGGTGCCGGGGTCGAGGCTGGAGGTCGCCTCGTCGAGCACCAGCACCGCGGGGTCGGCCAGCGCCGCCCGGGCCAGCGACACGAGCTGCTTCTCCCCCGCCGACAGCCGGCTGCCCCGCTCCCGCACCTCGGTGCCGAGCCCGTCGGGCAGCCCGGCGAACCGCTGGTCGGCCCCGACGGCCCGCAGCGCCAGCTCGACCTCGGCGTCGGTCGCCCCCGCCCGCGCCAGGCGGACGTTGTCGCGGATCGAGCCGTTGAACAGGAAGCCCTCCTGCGGGATGACCACGACCCGCTCCCGCAGCGACGCCAGCGTGGCGTCCCGCAGGTCGATGCCGCCGAACCGCACGGCGCCCTCCACGGGGTCGTAGAGGCGGGCGATCAGCTTGGCCAGCGTCGACTTCCCCGCCCCCGTGGGCCCGACCAGCGCCAACCGCGTCCCGGCCGGGATGCGCAGCGAGACGTCCCGGAGGACACGCCGGGATCCTTCTCCGTACGCGAAGCTCACCCGATCCACCTCGACGTCGCCACCGGGTGGGAGGTCGACGGCGCCCGGGCGCTCCGCCACGTCGATCGGCGTGTCGAGCAGCTCGTAGATCTTGTGCAGCGCCGCGCCCGCCGACTGCACGAGGTTGAACAGCTGGCTGAGCTGCTGCACCGGCTCGAACAGGTTCGACAGCGCCAGGACGAAGAACGCCACCGTCCCCACGGTCAGCACGCCCTCGTGGACCCACCAGCCGCCGACGCCCAGCGCCAGCGCGGTGGTGCCCCACCCCGCGAGGTCGATCACCGGCAGGTACCAGGCCGACACCTTCACCGACCGCATGTGGCTGTCGTAGAGCCGCCGGTTGCCGGCCCGGAACCGGGCGACCTCCACGTCCTCCCGGCCGAACGCCTGCACCACCCGCACCCCCGCGATCCCCTCCTGGAGGTGCGAGAGGGTGGCGCCGATGCGGTCGCGCACGTCGAGGTAGGCGTCGTTGGAGTCGCGCTGGAACTTGACGCTGGCGAGGACCACCGGTGGCAGGGCCAGGGCGCACAGCAGCAGGAGCTGCCACGACACGGTGGCCAGCACCACCAGCGACACCGCCAGCAGCAGGGCGTTCGCCACGAACATCGCCAGCCCGAGCTGCACGAGCTCGGCCAGCGAGTCGACGTCGGAGGTCATCCGCGACACCAGCACGCCCGCCTGCGACCGGTCGTAGAACGGCATCGACAGGCGCTGCAGGTGGGCGAACAGCCGGTTGCGGAGGTCCTGGAGGAACTGCTCGCCGACCCCGCTGATCAGCGTGATCTGCAGCCGGTTGGTGACGTAGGCGAGCCCGGCGACGACCACGTAGCCGACCACGGCGAGGTCGAGCACCCGCCGGTCGCCGGCCTTGATGCCGTCGTCGATCCCGACCCGCACCAGGTAGGGCCCGGCGAGGACGGTGATCGTCCACAGCACCACCATCCCGAGCGCCACCGCCACCTTGCGCCGGTGGGGTCGCAGGTAGCGGGCGGTGCGGCGCAGCACCGACCGGGCCGTCGCCGCGTCGAGCTTGTCCTCGGCGCGCACCCCGCCGGCCATCGGGCGCATCAGCCGACCGCCTGGAGGGCGAAGAGGTCGCGGTAGGCGGCGACCTCGGCGAGCAGCTCGTCGTGGGTGCCGGTGGCGGCGACCCGGCCGCCGGCCAGGAGCACCACCCGGTCGGCGAGGGCGACGGTGGCGGGGCGGTGGGCGATGATGATCGTCGTCCGGCCCGCCATCACGGTGGCGAGGGCGTCGCGGATCTCGTGCTCCTTCGTCGGGTCGACCGCCGAGGTGGCGTCGTCGAGGATCAGCACCCGGGGGTCGGCGAGGATCGCCCGGGCGATGGCGATGCGCTGCCGCTGCCCGCCCGACAGCGAGTAGCCGCGCTCCCCCACCCGGGTGGCGTAGCCCTCGGGCAGCGCGGCGACGAAGTCGTGGGCGCCCGCCAGCCGGGCCGCCCGCTCGATCCGCTCGGCGGAGGCGTGGGGGTCGGCGAAGGCGATGTTGGCGGCGATGGTGTCGCTGAACAGGAAGGTGTCCTCGAACACGATCCCGATCGACCGGCGCAGCTCCCGCACCGCCACGTCGCGCACGTCGACGCCGTCGACCCGCACCCGGCCGGCCTCGACGTCGTAGAACCGGGGCACCAGGCGGGCCACCGTCGACTTCCCGGACCCGGTGGCCCCGACCAGCGCCACCGACTCGCCGGCCGCGATGCGCAGGTCGAAGCCGTCGAGCACCGGGGTCGGCCGCCCGTAGCCGAACCGGACCGCCTCGAAGGTGACCTCCCCCACGGCCGCGGCGCCCGCCCCGCCCGCCGGCCGGGCAGCAGCTGCCGTGACCCCGGCACCGTTGCCCCGGGGAGCAGGCAACGGGACGGGGTGGGCCGGGTCGGCGATGTCGGGGTCGGTGGCCAGGACCTCGTGCACCCGCTCGGCGGAGGCCACCGCCCGCTGGGCCTGGGCGACGATCGTCCCCAGCATCCGCAGCGGCCAGATGAGCATCCCGATGTAGACGTTGAAGGCGACCAGCGCGCCGAGCGACAGGTCGCCGTCGAGCACCTGGTGGCCGCCGTAGCCGAGCACGGCGATGAGCCCGACGTTGGGCACGAGCTCGAGGCCGGGCAGGAACCGGGCCCGGGTGCGGGCGGCGCCGATCGACTGGTCGTAGACGTCCCTCGCCTCGGCCCGGAGCCGGTCGGCCTGCACCTCCTCGGCGCCGAGGCCCTTCACGACCCGGACGCCGGCGACCGCCTCCTCGACCACGGAGGCCAGCTCGGCCGACTCCCGCTGGATGCCCATCACGTACGGCTGCAGCCGTCGGGCGAACCGGGTGGCGAGCACGTTGAGCAGGGGCAGCGACCCCAGCGCCAGCACGGTCAGCAGCGGGTCGATGGTGAGCAGGATCACGGTGACCGCCAGCACGGTGACCCCGTTGGAGATCGTGAGCGGGATCATCACCAGGAACGCCTGCACCTGCTGGAGGTCGGTGTTGGCTCGGCTCATGAGCTGCCCGGTCTGGTGGGCGTCGTGGAAGGCGAAGTGGAGCCGCTGGAGGTGGGCGAACAGCCGGTCCCGCAGGTCGAGCTCGATCCAGCGGGCCTCCCGGAAGGCCATGTAGCGGCGCAGCCCGGTGAAGGTCGCCGACACGACCGCGGCGACGCCGAGCAGCAGCGCCCAGCGGCGCAGCGCGGCGGTGTCGCCGGCCTCGATGCCCCGGTCGACGGCCCGTCCCACCAGCCAGCCGGTGCTCACCTTGGCGGCGGTCCACACCAGGCCGGTGGCGACCCCGAGCGCCACGCCCCACCGCCGGGACCAGACCGAGGCGCCGATCAGCCGCCAGCCGACCCGGCCGCCCCGCCCGGGCCCGGCCTCCGCACCGGGGTTCGGACCGGGGTTCCCGTCGGGGTCCGCCTCCGGTTCTCGCTCCTGATCACGTCCTCGCCCCACACGTCCCCCTTCCCCATGGCCCCGGCGCCGGCTGCCGGGGCTCGCGTGTAGTTCAACCTACTGAAGTATTCAGCGGATCGAACAGTTCGGGGACTTGACGTTCCGCCCGGACCCGCCGAGACTCCCGGGGCGGAGGCGACGGCAGCGACGATCGGGGGAACGCCATGGCCGACGACCGGGTGCTCGAGGGACGGGTGGCGCTGGTGACGGGGGCCAGCCGCGGCATCGGCGAGGCCATCGCCCGCCGGTTCGCCGCCGAGGGCGCGGCGGTGGCGGTCACCGCCCGCACCGTCGAGGAGGGCGACCACCGGCTGCCGGGCAGCATCGGCACGACCGTGCGGGAGATCACCGACGCCGGCGGCACCGCGATCGCCGTCGCCGCCGACCTGTCGTCGCCGGACGACCGCCGCCGGGTCGTCGAGGAGACCGAACGCCGGCTCGGGCCGATCGACGTCCTGGTGAACAACGCCGCCATCACCTACTTCGAGCCGGTCGCCACGTTCGCCGAGCGGCACTACGACCTCATGTTCGCCGTGCAGGTGCGGGCGCCGTTCGAGCTGGCCCAGCTGGTGCTGCCCGGGATGCGGTCCCGGGGCCGGGGGTGGATCTGCAACGTGTCGTCGCTGGCCGCCCGTCACCCCGAGGGCCCGCCGTACGCGCGGCGGCTGGCCGGCGGCACCGTCTACGGCATGTGCAAGGCGGCGCTGGAGCGGTTCACCACCGGGCTCGCCGCCGAGGTCCACCGCGACGGGATCGCCGTCAACGTGGTGTCGCCGTGGGGCATCGTGCCGACCCCGGGCGTGACCCACCACGGGCTCGACCGGGGCGTCCCCGAGGAGGCCCTGGAGCCGCCCGAGGTGATGGCCGAGGCCGTGCTGGCGCTGTGCTCGGGCGATCCGGCGCAGCTCACCGGCCGGGTCGCCTACTCCCGCCCGCTCCTCGACGAGCTGGCCGGCGCCACCGAGCAGTCCCCCGCCTGAGCCTGCACGGGCGGCACGGGGCGCGGCGCCCTACCCGTCGAAGCGCCACCGGGTCGAGCGGGGCGCCAGCTCGTCGCTCGTGCCGATGCCGTAGACGGTCCGGGGCGTGAGCGCGTAGGGCCGGTAGGGCGGCGCCCCGGCCGTGGGGGCACCGAACGGCGCGTCGTAGCCGCCCTCGACCACCGCGGCCGGCCACCCGTACTTGGCCCGGTAGGCGTCGAAGATCCGCTCGACGAGGTCGGGGTCGGTGACCGGGGCGGCGGTGCCCTCGACGACGAAGTCGACCTCGTCGGTCGACGTGGAGGCCGAGCAGCGCCCGTCGGCGGCCAGGTTGCGGCCCTTGCGGGCGGACGGGTTGCTGGTGGTGCACAGCATCCCGTCGACCCAGGTGGCGAACACCGGCCGCACGTGCGGGCTGCCGTCGGGGTCGATGGTCGCCAGCCAGAACAGCCGGGCGGCCGACAGCCGGGCCTCGGCGTCGGGCCAGGGGATCACCGCCGTCGGGTCGCCCGGCTGCAGGGCGCCGTCGTCGTACTGGTGCGTGCAGTTCTCGGCTCGGGGCTCGGTGGGGTGCGGCATCGCGGGGACCCTACGGGCTCCGC
>DATCLV010000381.1:0-14381 GCA_036563745.1 Acidimicrobiales bacterium
CCCCGCGGCGTCGTACTCGTAGGCCCGGCGGCCGTCGGGGCCGTCCTCGGACACCAGCCGGCCGGCGGCGTCCCACCCGAACCGCCACGCCCGGTCCTCCCGGCGGACCTCGACCAGCTGGCCGGCGGCGTCGTAGGCGTAGTCGATCTTCGTGCCGTCGCCGTGCCGGGCCCGGCGGACCCGCCCGGCGGCGTCGCGCACGTACCGCACCTCGGCGGCCAGCGCCTCGGCCGCGGCGTCGGCGGCCCGCACCCGTTGCCAGGCCGTGAGCCGGCCGTGGCGGTACGTGCGGCGCTCGTCGAGGCCGCCGCCGACCAGGCGGGTCAGCCGCCCGGCCGGGTCGCGCTCGAGGCGGATCCGCCCGAGCGTCGGGTCGTCGACCGCGATCGGCCGCCCGCAGGCGTCGTGGGAGAACCGGGTGGTGACCGCAGGCCGGCCGGGGAGCTCGAGCGTGTGGCCGACCAGGCGCCCGGCCGGGTCGTAGGCCCAGCGCTGGGTGGCGGTCGGGGTGACCTCGGCGACCAGCTGCCCGTCGACGTCCCACTCCTGGCGGAGCAGCACCTCGCCGTCGGGCATGGTGACCTGGCAGGGCCGGCCCAGCGCGTCCCGCGTGACCGGGGACCCGGCGCCGCCGTCGCCGCCGGTCCCGGCCTCGGCCGAGCCGTCCTCGCCCGCCGCACCGTCGCCCTCCGTCGACCCGACGTCCTCCGGGACGAGCCGCCGGACGTTGCCGTCCGGGTCGGTGATCGCCACCAGCCGGCCGTCCTCGTCGTACTCGCGGGTGGTCTCCCGGCCCAGCGGATCGACCGTGGCCACCAGCTGCCCGGCCGCGTCGAAGCGGTGGGTGGTGCGCCCGCCGAGCGGGTCGACCTCGGCGACCAGGTCGCCGCGCGCGTCGTACTCGTAGGTGGTGGTGCCGCCGTTGGCGTCGGTGACGGCGACGGTGCGGCCGGCAGCGTCGTAGGCGTAGCGGGTCGTCCCGCCGGTGGGCGACGTCTCCGCCACGAGTCGCCCGGCGGCGTCGTACTCGTAGCGGGTCACCGCGCCGGTGGCGGTGGTGGCGGTGCGGCGCCGGCCGCAGGCGTCGTAGGTGTAGCGGGTGCGCTCGCCCATCGGGTCGAGCACTTCGACCAGGTTGCCGTCGAGGTCGTAGCGCAGCCGGGTGCGGCTGCCGCTCGGGTCGATCATCTCCGACATGCGCCCGCAGGCGTCGTAGCGGTAGCGGGTGGTGCTGCCGGTCGGCCCGACGGCCCGGGCGAGGCGGCCGGCGGGCGTGTACTCGAACCGGGTGACGGCGCCGCTGGGCCGGGTCAGGGTCACGAGCCGGCCGCAGCCGTCGTAGGTCGCCCGGACCTCGCTGCCGTCGGCCCGCCGCAGGACGGCGAGGTTCCCGGCGGCGTCGTAGCCGGTCTCGACCTCGGCGTCGGGGGGCAGCGACGTGAACGCCGTGGCGATGAACGACTGCAGGGGCAGCTCGTCGGGGTCGTCCGCCAGGCCGTGGCCCGCCAGGAGCGCCGCGGCCCGGGCCGCGGTGAGCGTGCGGGGCCGGCCTGCCTCGTCGCGCGGCACGGGGTGCTCCTCGCCGGACGGCGCGATCGTGAGGATCTCGTCGCCCTCGGCGTCGTAGCGGCGGCGCCACGTGCGTCCCAGCGGGTCGACGGTGGCGACCGGCCGCTGGCAGCCGTCGTGCTCGGTGCGCCACTCGTGGCCCAGCGGGTCGACGGTCCGGACGAGGTTGCCCTGGATGTCGTACTCGTAGCGGGTGGTGTGCCCCAGGGGGTCGACGAGCTCGGACTTCTCGCCGTGGGCCCCGTAGCGGATCTCCTCCCGGTTGCCGAGGGGGTCGATCGTGGCGACGACCCGGCCGGCGGGGGAGTGCTCCGTGCGCCACACGCTCCCGTCCGGGTCGATGCGGGCGGTGACGCGCCCGGCGGCGTCGCGCTCGAACCGGGTGGTGTGCCCGAGCGGGGTGGTGACGGCCACGAGCTCGCCGGCGGCGTCGTACTCGTAGCGGCGCACGCCGCCGTCGGGGTTGCTGCAGGCGACGACCCGGCCCTCGTCGTCGTACTCGAAGGTGACCCGGGCGCCGTCGGGGTCGGTGATCGCCAGGACCAGGCCGTCGTCGCCGATCTCCGTGCGGATCGTCCCGCCCTCGGGGTCGACGACCAGCGACGGCTTGGTGTGGACGCCCTCGTACTCGAAGCGGGTCGTGCCTGCCGGCGTCGTGACCGACGTGAGCCGGGACCGGTCGTCCCAGGTCCGCTCCTCCCACGTGCCGTCGGGGTGGTCGACCCGGGTGACGTGGCCCAGCTCGTCGTACCGGTACCGGGTGACCCCGCCGCGGCGGTCGGTCGACACCGCCACCTGGCCGCCCGGGTTCCACACCATGGTGGCGCGCCCGCGCTCGCCGTCGACGACCTCCTCCAGGTCGCCGTCCTCGGTGTGCCGCCACACGTTGCGCGGCCCGCCCTGGGCGTCGTCGACTTCGGTGACGAGGCCCTCCCGGTACCAGAACCGGACCGTCCGCCCGAACGGCGTCTGCTGCTGGACGACCCGGCCCTGGGTGTCGTAGCGGTTCGCCGCCTCCACGACCCCGTCGGCGTCGACGACGACGGTGATCCGGTCGTGGTCGTCCCAGTCGTAGGTGCGCCGGCCGCCGGGGCCGTCGGCCTGGATCAGCCGGCCGGCGTCGTCGTAGGTGTAGGCGACCGTGCGGCCGTCGTCGGCGCGCACCGCCACGATCCGCTCCCCGGACGGGTCCCAGTCCACGGTCAGTCCCCGGCCCCGGACGTGGCGCATCCCGACCAGTCGGCCGTCCCGCCAGCTGAACCGGACCTGGTCGCCGGGCCCGGGGTCGAGCAGCACCGGCCGGCCGTCGGCGTCGAAGTGCCACGCCACGCCCTCGGTGGGGAACACCAGCGACACGGGCAGGTCGGGCCGGTCCGGGCGGTGGACGACGTGGCCCTGCGTGCCCGGCAGGCGGCCGTCCGCGAGAGGGAACCGGCCGTCCTGACCGTCCGGTCCCCGCCAGCGGGCGAACCGGCCGGACGCCGACACCGTCAGCCGGGCGGACGCCGGGCTCGACCAGCCCGGACCGAACGGCCCGACGAAGCGGTGCCGGCTGTTGTAGGTGCGCCGGAAGCACAGCCAGCCGAGCGCCGGGCCGAAGGCGAGGTCGTCCTCGACCTCGTAGAAGTTGCCGGAGGCGACGTTGACCGGGTCCTGCGAGTAGCCCGAGGTCAGCGGGATGCCGGTGAGCTTGACCGGCGTGATCTTCAGGTCCCGCCGGTCGCCCCACAGGCCCGCGTCCTGCAGGGCCTTCTGGATCTCGGCGTCGGTGGCCTGCCGGCCCAGCTTCTTGTCGGTCTCCTCGAAGACCCGGGCGACCGTCTCCAGGTACTCGACGTCCTTGCCGTTCAGGTCGACCCAGTCGAGGATCTGCTGGAGCAGGGCGTTCGCGTCGAGCGACCCGAACTCCTTGCGGTTGTTGAACGAGTCGTAGGCGCCCTTCAGGGTGCTCTGCGCCGTCCGTATGGCGCTGTCGAGCTTCTTCAGCTCCCCGGCGGCACCGCGAAGCGCCTCGATGCGCGCCTTGATCGTCGCCATCCGCCCCGCCTCCTGCTCAGACCGGCCGGTTCCGGCCGCCGCCCCCGCCACCGCGTTGCTGCGCGGTGGGGGCCTCGAGGAACGGCTCCTCGACCGGCGCGGGCATGGGCCCGATCACGTCCTCCCAGTCGGGCTCGAGGCCGATCGCGTCCTTGAACGAGTCCCAGACGCTGTCGTTGTTGCGGTAGTGCTCCAGGTCCTTGAGCCACTTGCGGGCGTGCTGGCGCCGCTGGTTCTCGCGCTTGGCCACCGCCAGGAGGTTCTTCTCCCCGATGCCGCCGGCGGCGAGCTGCCGGAAGCCCTCCGCGAACTCCTGAGGCACCGAGGTCGTGTTGCCGTCGACCATCGCCGCCGCCTGGTGCAGCGCCCCGCAGATCTCGGCGCCGTCCTTGAAGCCGACCTCGAACCGTTCGATGTACTTCTTCTGGGTCTGGCCCTGCCACTGCGACGCGGCGGCGATCACCTGCTCCTGCCGGCTCTTGTTCTGGCCCCAGATCGTCCCGGCCGCCGAGCGGAAGGCGCTGGCCAGGGTGGTGTAGACGGTGAGGTCCAGGTCGGGGAGGGCCTTGAGGTCCGCGGCGTCCACCATGGCCAAAAGATGTCATGCCCGGGTGCCGGATGTGCATCGCCCCCGGCTGCGAAAAGCGGTCAGCGGCGGCGCACGGTGGTGGGGGAGGCGCCCCTGATGCACGACGCGGGGGACAGGGCGTCCTCGGGGAGCTGGGCGGCGATCTCGCGGGCGGCGGGCGCCGGGTCGGAGGTGGTGGCGACGGCGAAGCAGTAGCCGGACGGTGCGGCCAGCGAGTCGCCGGGGACGAGCAGCGCCGTGCCGGTCTCCGCCGGGAGGAGCCGCGGGCTCTCGGTCTCCGACAGCACCAGGACGACCTGGTTGCCCTCGGCCTCGTCGCCCTCGGCGACGCCGTCCCAGTCGAGCTGCACGCCCGACGGGTTCTCCACGGCGGTGACGTCGACGTGGGTGATCTCGTCGTCGCCGCCGTCGCCCTCGTCCTCGCCGATGCCCTCCTCGTCGATGGTGGTGCCGTCGACCGACGCGGCGCGGTCGCGCTCGGCCGGGTCGTGGGTGGTGACCGCCCAGGCCAGGCCGGCGCCCAGCACCACGACGAGCGCCACCAGCACGATCACCGGCAGGGCGCGGGAGGCGCCGAGCGGCTGGGACGGCGGGGCGCCGGTGGCGGTGCCCGCGCCCGCGCTCGTACCGGCGCCGGTGTCGGCGCTGGTGGCCGGCGCGGACTCGCCGGAGGGCTCGGCCTCGGTGGCCGGTGCCGGCGGCTCCATCGTCGCCACGCCCATCCGGGCGGGACCGGCGAGGTCGTCACGGGCGTCGGCGCCATTGCCGGTGCCGGTGCCGGTGTCGGCGCCGAGGTCGAGGCGCTGCACGCCGGCGAAGGGCGAGGCGACGTCCTTGCTGGGCGGCAGGTCCCACGAGATCGGTGACAGCGGCGCCGGCTCCGGGCGCGCCGGGGCGTCGACCGCGCCGCCCGCGTGCGCGGCGGCCGTGGGCCCCGCGGAGCCGATGGTGGACGCGCTGGCCGGGCCGCTCACCGGCCCCCAGGCCGACTCGACGCCGGCCGGGTGGCCGAGGTCCGGACCGTGCCCGTTTCCGCTGCCGACCTCGTGGCCGATGTCGGCGTGGTGGCCGTGGCCGTTCCCGTTGCCGGGCGCGGCGGGGCTGGGGAAGGGGCTGAGGTCGAGCCCGCCGTCGTGGCCGATCCCGCCCTGGGGACCGTGGCCGTTGCCGTTCCCGAGCCCCAGGCCGTGGTCGGGACCGGTGGCCGACCCCGAGGGACCGCCCGGCCCCGGGGGCGCAGCGAACGGCGGGAGGACGGGGTGGGCCTGGTCCGGGGCTGCCATCCCGTTGCCGTTGGCCGGCCCGGGCCGGCCGGCCGGGGCCTCCACGGCGCCGTAGGGCAGGCCGGGCACCTGCGTGGCGTCCCCCGGCCCCGCCGGCGGCTCCGAGGGCACCGGCGACGGCGACGGTCCGGGCGACGCGGGCGATCCCGGCGCCGCAGGCGACCCTGGCGACCCGGCCCCCGCGCCCCCGCCCGGCAGGTCCTCGGGGGCGGGCACGAACACCCGCCGCGGCGCCGGGCTCGGCGGCGCCGGCTCGACCACCGGCGGCGTGCCCAGCGGCGGCGACACCGACCCGGCCAGCCGGATGCTGGACGCCACGTCGAGCACGACCGGGTTCGACACCGGCAGCCCCAGGTCCTTCTGGCAGGTCTGCAGCTGGCGGGCGAACGCCATCATCCGCCCCGGCCGATCCTTCGGCTCCGACCGCAGCGCGCCCCGCAGGATCTCCTCCAGCTGCTTCGGCGCGTCGATCCGGTTGAGCGGCGGCACGTCCTCCTGGAGGATGCGGACCAGCAGCGCCGCGGTGGTGTCGTCGTCGCCCCGCTGGTAGGGCGCCCGGCCGGCCAGCGCCGCGTACATCGTCGACGCCAGCGCGTACACGTCGGTGGCCGGCGTGACCGGCAGTGCCTCCAGCACCTCCGGTGGGGCGTGGAACGACATGGGGCTCACCAGCGCGGCCAGGCCGCCCCGGTCGACCAGCGGCACCAGCCCCAGGTCGGCGATCGCCGGGTCGCCCTCGTTGGACAGCAGCACCCGGGCCGGGTGGATGCCCCCGTGGACGACGTCGGCCCGGTGCGCCGTCTCCAGCGCGCCCGCCAGCTGCACGCCCATGTGCAGCACCTCGTCGACCGTCATGTGGTGGCGGGCGTCGATCCGGCTCTGCAGCGTGCCGCGCTCGTAGATCTCGGTGGCCACGTAGGGCTGCCCGTCGCCGGTGAGGCCGCTCTCCAGCATGGTCACGACGTTCGGGTGGCTGCCGAGCCGGCGGGCCACCTCGAAGGCCCGCGAGAAGCGCCGCTGCGCCCGTTCGTTCGGCAGCGACGAGGAGTAGACGGTCAGCGCGACCCAGCGACCCAGCCCGTCGGACTGGGCGCTGTAGATGGTGCTCGTCGGTCCGTATCCCAGCGGCGAAAGGGCGCGAAAGCCCGGTATCTCTGGCTCAGCGGCAAGGGCCATCGGGGAGGCGAGAGTACTCGCCCCCGCACCCCCCGGCGGCAACAGTCTTGTAACGATCATCGAAAACCTGCGCCCACCGCGCGCACGGCGGGCGCAGGCCTTCCGACGGCGTTCGGCAACGGCCGCCCGATGTGGCCGTCAGATGTCGACGGCCGTCAGGTGCCGGGATGTCGAGACGCCGAGAGGTCGGCCAGGCGTCGGGCGACGGCGGGGCCGTCAGACGTTGACGACCCGCTCGGCGGCGCTCTCCTCGATCCGGCGGACCCGGTCCTTCGGGAGGATGTGCCACAGGTGGTCGGCGGCCTCGTCCCAGGCGTGCAGCAGCGCCTGCGACCGGGCGGACCCGGTCAGCTCGGCGTGCCGCTCGACCAGCCACCGCACCTCCTCGAGGCCGGCGGCGTCGGGCCGCACCGCGTCGACGAGGTCGGTGTTGAGGCGGCTCATCAACCGCTCGAAGCGGTCGTCGAACACGAACGCCTGGCCGCCGGTCATGCCGGCGCCGAGGTTGGCGCCCACCGGCCCGAGGACCACGATCGTGCCGCCGGTCATGTACTCGCAACAGTGGTCGCCGGCCGCCTCGACGACGGCGGTGGCACCCGAGTTGCGGACCCCGAACCGCTCGCCCACGCCGCCGGCGATGAACAGCTCGCCGCCGGTGGCGCCGTAGAGGCAGGTGTTGCCGGCCAGGATCGGCAGCTCCGACACGTCGTCCTCGGGCGGGCGGATGACCACCAGGCCGCCGCCCATGCCCTTGCCGACGTAGTCGTTGGCCTCGCCGGTGAGGTGCAGCTCGACGCCGTGGGCGAGGAACGCCGCGAAGCTCTGGCCGGCGGTGCCGGTCAGCGACACCCGGGCCGACCCGCGGGGCGGCCGCTCGCCGTACTCGAGCGCCAGGGCCCCGGACAGGGCGGCGCCGAAGGCACGGTCGGCGTTGGTGATGCGGTACGACAGCTCGACCCGGTCGCCGTCCCAGATGTGGCGGTAGGCGTCGGCCAGGAGCTGGTCACCCAGGTCGGACCGGGGGTCGAGGATCTCGACCCGCTCCACGAACCGGCGCGGCACGTCGGGCGAGCCGGGGTCGACCGGGTCGGCCAGCAGCGGCGACAGGTCCATGGCGTCGACACGGGGGTTGCCGGTGACCCGCTGGCGCAGCAGGTCGACCCGCCCGATCGCCTCGTCGAGCGACCGCAGGCCCAGCGTCGACAGGAACCGCCGCACCTCCTCGGCCATGAACAGGAAGTAGGCGGCCACGCCCTCGGGGGTGCCGGTGAAGTTGGCCCGCAGGTGGGGGCGCTGGGTGGCGACGCCCGGCTTGCAGGTGTCGTTGTGGCAGGCCCGCAGCATGATGCAGCCCTCGGCGATCATCGCCCCGGTGCCGAAGCTGAACTCGTCGGCGCCGAGCAGGGCGGCGGTGATCACCTGGCGGCCGGTGAGGAACCCGCCGTCGACCCGCACCCGCACCCGGCTGCGCAGCCCGTTGGCCACCAGCGACTGCTGGGTGTCGGCCAGGCCGATCTCCCAGGGCAGGCCGGCGTGCTTGATCGACGACAGGGGGCTGGCCCCGGTGCCGCCGTTCTGGCCCGAGATGTGCACCACGTCGGCCAGCGCCTTCACGCAGCCGGCGGCGATGGTGCCCACGCCGTCCTCGGCCACCAGCTTCACCGACACCTCGGCCGCGTTGACCTGCTTGAGGTCGAAGATCAGCTGGGCGAGGTCCTCGATGGAGTAGATGTCGTGGTGCGGCGGCGGCGAGATCAGGCCCACGCCCGGCTGGGTGTGGCGGAGCCGCGCGATCTCCTTCGACACCTTGTGGCCCGGGAGCTGGCCGCCCTCGCCGGGCTTGGAGCCCTGGGCCATCTTGATCTGGATCTCGTCGGCGTGCGCCAGGTACTCGGGCGTGACGCCGAAGCGGCCCGACGCCACCTGCTTGATCCGCGAGTTCTTGTCGTCGCGGCCGAGACCCCGGGTCTTGTAGCGGTACGGGTCCTCACCGCCCTCGCCGCAGTTCGACTTGGCGCCGATCAGGTTCATCGCCTGGGCCAGCGTCTCGTGGGCCTCCTTCGAGAGCGACCCGTGCGACATCGCCCCGGTGGAGAACCGCTTGACGATCTCGCTCGCCGGCTCGACCTCGTCGAGCGGCACGGGCTCGGCGGCCGGGACGAGCTCCAGCAGGTCGTGCAGCTCGATCGGCGGTCGGTCCAGCACCAGCTTGGCGAACGCCTCGTACCGGTCGGACGACTCGGTCCGGATCGCGGACTGCAGCAGGTGGGCGGCCTGCATCTCGCGGGTGACGCCCTCGGGCGGCGCCTCCTGGACCAGGGTCAGGTCGTTGAGGGCCTGGACGGTGTCCTTGTCCTTGCCGTGGGGCTCGCCGCCCTTCCGGACCCGGTAGAAGCCCGGCGACTCCAGGTCGGCGTCGTCCGGCGACCCCCACGCCGCCTCGTGGCGGGCGAGGACGTCGGCGCCGAGCTCGGCCCAGCCAATGCCGCCGGTGACGTTGGGCGTGCCGGTGAAGCACACGTCGACCACCTCGGGCGCCAGGCCCACGACCTCGAAGATCTGGGCGCCGCGGTACGAGTCGACCGTGCAGATGCCCATCTTCGACAGGATCTTGAGCACGCCCGCCTCGGTGGCGGCCTGGAACCGGTGCTGCGCCTCGGGGCTGGTGGCCGGGCCGTAGCGGTTCTGGTCGGCCTGGTCGGCGATGGTGGCCAGCGCCAGGCGGGGGCAGATGGCGTCGGCGCCGAAGCCCAGCAGCGCGGCGACGCCGTGGACGTCGCGTGCGTCGTCGGCCACCACCACCAGCGACGTGCGCGACCGCAGCCGGGCCGCGGTGAGGGCCTGGTGGATGGCGCCCAGGGCCAGCAGCGACGGGACCGGGGCCCGGTCGGCGCCGGCCGCGGCGTCGTCGACGATCAGCGTGCCGTGGCCGTCCTCGACCAGCGCCACCGCCTCGGCGGCCAGCCGGTCGACCGCGGCGCGCAGCCCGCCGGGGCCGTCGGCCACCGGGAACGACGCGTCGAGCCGGCCGACCTTCCAGGAGGCGCAGCCGCTCTCCTCGATGTAGCTCACCGCCGACGGGTAGACGAAGAACGACGGCAGGGCCAGCAGGCGGGCGGCGTCGGGCAGCTCGGTGAGGAGCGGCTTGCGGGGCCCCAGGACGGTCCGCAGGCTCATCACGAGCTTCTCGCGCAGCGGGTCGATCGGCGGGTTCGTCACCTGGGCGAACCGCTGGCGCAGGTAGTGGCTGATCGGCCGGGTGCGGGGCGCCATGTTGGGCAGTGGCGAGTCGTCGCCCATCGAGAACGTCGGCTCGTAGGCCTCGCTGGCCATCTCCTTGAGGACCATCGCCAGCTCCTCCTTGGTGTACCCGTGCATGACCTGCCGGTTGGTCAGGTCGTCGGGCACCTCCAGGGAGGGCTCGCCGGTCGACACCTTGAAGAAGCCGTCGGACGCCCACTTGGCGTAGGGCGCGGCGGCCGCGATCCGCTCCTTGCAGGCGACGTTGTCGAGGAAGCCGCGGGTGGGGTCGACGAACAGCATCTGCCCGGGGCCGAGGCGCCCGCGGGTGACCCGGCCGTGGCCGCTCAGGTCGACCGCGCCGACCTCGGAGCACACGGCGACGAACCCGTCCTCGCAGACGGCGTAGCGGAGCGGGCGGAGGCCGTTGCGGTCGAGGCAGGCGCCGACGCCCACGCCGTCGGTGAACACGAGGCCGGCGGGGCCGTCCCACGGCTCGAGCAGCGCCGAGTGGTAGCGGTAGAAGCCGCGGACGTCGGAGTCGACGTCGCGCACGTTCTCCCAGGCCTCGGGGACCGCCATCGCCATGGCGTGGCGGATGTCGCGCCCGCCGCGGACCAGCAGCTCGATGAGCGTGTCGAGCTTGCCCGAGTCGGAGTCGTCCTCGGCGAGCAGCGGCCGGAACAGCTCCTCGTCGCCCAGGCCGGCGGCGACCGTGCCCAGCTCGGCGCGGCCCTTCATCCGGTTCTCGTTGCCCCACAGGGCGTTGATCTCGCCGTTGTGGCACAGGGTGCGGAACGGCTGGGCCCGCTCCCAGGTGGGGAGCGTGTTGGTGGAGAACCGCTGGTGGAAGATGGCCCACGGGGTGGCGAAGCGGTCGTCGGCCAGGTCGGGGTAGAAGTCGGCCACCGCGTCGGCGGCGGCGAGGCCCTTGTAGACGACGGTGCGGAACGAGCACGAGGCCACGTAGGTGCCCTGCGTGGCCCGCTCGATGCGGCGCCGGAACCGCAGCGCCCGGCGCTCGTCCTGGGCCAGCGGCACGCCCGGCCCGTCCTCGAAGACCACCTGCACGATGCGGGGCTGCGACGCCCGGGCCATGTCGCCCAGCGCCGACGGGTCGACCGGCACGTCGCGCCACTCGACCACCACCAGGTCCTCCTCCTTGGCGGCGGTCTCGACGGCCGGGCGGGGGTCGTCGCCGCGGATGAAGAGGACGGCGACGCCGGTGCCCTCGCCGAAGATGGCCCGGGGCAGCGGCGTGAGGAGCCCGGAGCCGTCGGCCGTGCGGGCATCGGCGGCCACGGCGCCCCGGTGCTTCACGTTGGCGAGGCCCCGGAGGGCGGACGTGACGATCGAGCGGGAGATCCGGCCCTGGGCATCGGCGACGAAGCCGATGCCACAGGCATCAAGTTCGCGTGTGGGGAAGAGCGGCAACGGCGCGTCTCCTGGGGGTGTGAAGGCCGACGACGGGCGCCGTTGCCCGGAGCGCCCCGAAGCGGAGCGCCGACAGACTATCCGACCACCGGCGACGACCCTGACATCTCTTTCCGGCGGCCACGAGGGCTACCGCCCTGGTCACCCCTACCGTACCGGGGTCGGCACGGAGCGTTCTCCCGGCTCGCCGGCACGGCCGTGCGCTCGCCTGCTGCGCATCGTGCGGACCCGGTGGACGGGGTCGGCGCGGGGATCAGGGCGCCGCGCCGCCGAGGCACTCGGCGCCCGGCGGGACGACGAACACGCCGACCGGGAGGCCGAGGTCCATCATCCGGGTCACCTTGCGGCCGACCTCGGGCGGGGTCTCGGGGTGGATCCCGGTCCGGAAGAGGTTCTCGTCGAGCAGGGTGACGAGGTGGTCGAGCCCCTCGGCCTCCAGCTCCTCGACCGCCTCGTCGTGGAGCCGGTCGAACTCGGCCCGCTCCTCCCGGTCGCGGGGCTCGAAGACGAGCGCCTCGGCGGCGTCTGGCCGGTCGCGCCAGCACTCGATGAACCGCTCGCCCACCACGTACTCGACCTGGGCGGTGGCCTCCGCCACGGGGAGCACCCGGTGCGGCACCGCGCCCGTGGCCATGCTCTCCACGACGCCCACGTCGAGGCCCTGTCGCTCCAGCTCCAGCAGCAGGCCGAAGCCCTGTGAGCCGATGGCCAGGGCGTCCGACCCCCAGTGCAGCCGGTAGCGGCCGTCCCCGCCGCCGCCCGGGAGGTCGCCGGAGCGCAGAGCGCGGACCAGGTCGGGCGTCACCTCGGCGAGGATCTCGGTCTCCTCCATGGCCGGTGGCTCGTAGAAGGCGGCGTCGTAGGAGAACTTCCCGCCCACGGCGACCAGCGCCACCACCAGTGCGATCGCCCCGGCCCGGGCCAGGCGGGGGGTCAGGGCGGCCCCGTCGCCGTCGCCGTCGGCGTGGCTCGCGTCGCGGGCGGCGAGCACCTCGCCCACCGTGCGGACCACCGTCCAGCCCGCCGCCAGCAGCAGCAGGACCATCAGCCCCCAGGACCAGAGGACCAGGTAGTACCACATGGTGTCGAAGATCCGGCTGACGGCGACCAGCCCGAGCAGCAGCGCCGCGCCCAGCAGGGCGTGGAGCTGCAGCAGGTCGCGGTAGCCGCGGCGCCAGGCGAGCACGGCCGTGCCGGCAGCCACCGCCAGCAGCGCGAGGGCGTACGGGTTGGCGATGCCGCCGTCGACCGCGGCCTGGTCGTCGTCGCCGTGGTCCTGCCACAGGTTCTCGACCGACAGGTTCACGGTGAGCGTCTCGGCGGCGGTGCGGAACCCGACCTCCTCGTTGCCCTCCCGGGTGAAGTTCTCGTAGATCAGCTCGAGGTTGCCCCGGTCGTGGACGACCTGGTCGATCACCGGCGGCAGCCACAGCAGCACCAGCAGGCCGGTCGACGCCAGGACCCACCGGCCGACCGTGCGGCGGTCCGGCGACCTCGGCGTCTCGGGGACAGGGGCGTCGGCGGTGCCGGCGTCGTCGTCGGCGGGATCACCGGCTCGGTCACCCCGCCGGAGCACGTACCGGTAGGCCAGCACCAGCGTGAGCAGGCCGCCGAGGCCCACGATCAGCCCCGCGTAGGGGATGTGGGTCTGCGCGCAGAAGCTGCCGGCGAACACGGCCACCGGGAGCAGCGGGAGGTCGTCGCACAGCACCGACCACACCGCCAGCAGGAACACCACCCACCACAGCATCGGCATGTAGGGGTTCCAGGCCTCGGTGAGCCAGCGGCCGTACGCGTGCGCCAGCACCGCGAGCGCCAGCGCCGTGCCGACCGCGGCCCAGCGGCCGCCCCGCCGGTGGGCGATCGCCACCGCGGCGCCGATCGCCAGGAGGTTGAGGGCCACGGCCGCGCCCTGCAGCGCCCACGCCGAGCGGCCCAGCAGCGTGTAGAAGGGGGCGAGCGCCCAGAAGCTGAGCGGCCCCGGGTGGCTGCCCTGGAGGCCGTCGTCGCCGTTGATGCGCCCGGCCAGGCCGACGAGCGGCGAGTCGGCGGTGCCGACGTCGCGCACCCGCAGCTCGGTCTGGGCCAGGTCGAGCAGCGGGTACCAGCGGGGCGAGGCCAGCACGCCCAGGGCGACGGCCAGGGGGATCCCGGCCGCGACCGTGACGAGCCCGACGACCAGCAGGGTCGTGCGCGCTCGGGGTGGGACCGTGGCCTCGTCGTCGCCGCCCTCGGCGGCGTCCCCCTCGGCGTCGGTCACGTCGTGGATGGTCCCCGTGGAGATGGCGCCACAGTAGTCAGGCCCCGACCGGCCCGACTGAACCCTGGGACGCCCTGGAGCGTTCCTCTCCTGTGGACGGCGTCGACCACGGCTGCGACGACGTCGGCCGGGTGGTCGAGCCGCTCGACCGGGCGGTGGGCGGCGGCCTGTGGGGCGTGGTGGCCCCGGCGGGCGAGCCCCCGGCCGAGGTGGTGTTCCTCGACGACGCCGGCACCGAGATCCTCCGGTTCCCGTCCGGACTCTGACGGTTTCCTGGCGGGTTCCTCACGGCCTCCTGACCGCGATCGGAACGAGTGCGGTCCGACACAAACGCCGGGAAGTCGTAACGATCAACACCGAGTTGTCGCCTCTGCGTCCCGGTCAATGGCGACCCGGCGGGTAACGAGTGTCCCGCAGGCTCCTACACCCCAAATAGGGGCGTCCTGCCAAGAGGAGGTAAGGCATGTACGACTTCGCCATCGTCGCGCTCCTCGCCCTGGCCACCATCAAGGTCGTCGACTTCCTTTGCGACCTCTTCGACGTGGTCGAGCGGTTCCGCTCACTGCTGACGTTCATCGTCGGCATCGGGGTCGTCGTGTGGCTCGACTATTCGGTGTTCGCCGGATGGGGCATCGACGTCCGCAACGACGACCTCGGCGTCTGGCTCACCGGGTTCATGGTGGTCGGAGCGACCACGCCGTGGCGGGCGATCTTCCGCTACCTGACCCACGACCAGGCGGCCGGTGACGAGTCCCTCGGCGAGCGCGGCCACATGCTGCGCGCCGTCGAGACC
>DATCLV010000382.1:0-1782 GCA_036563745.1 Acidimicrobiales bacterium
CGCCGCGTCACCGACGCGCCCCTCGCCCCCGCCCTCGTGGCGGAGCACGGCGCCCAGTGGCTGCCGGCGGTCGACGACCGCCACGAGGTGCCCGGCGTCGACCCGTGGGGCGCCCCCGCCTCGGGCGACGGGCCCGTGCCGATCCCCGGGACCGACCTCGCCTTCGGGCACCGCCAGGAGCTGAGCATCGACGGCCTGGTGTGGCTGCGCGCCCGCGCCTACGACCCGGCCACCCGCGGCTTCCTGTCACCCGACCCGCTCCCCCCGGTCCGCGGCGTGCCGTGGACCCACAACACCTACCAGTACGCCGCCAACGACCCCGTCAACCACCTCGACCCCCTCGGGTTGCAGGCGCTGAGCGACCAGGCGCTCAACGACATCCGCAACCACATGAAGAAGGGGTGGTGGGAGAAGCACTGGAAGGTCGTCGCCGCCATCGGGGTGATCGCCGTGGGCGTGGTGCTCACCGTCATCCCGGTGACCGGGCCGGCCGGTGTCGCCTTGATGCTCGCCGGCGGCGCCCTCATCGGCGGAGGTGCGTCCTACGCCATCCAGATGGGCACGACCGGCGAGGTCAGCTGGAAGCAGGTGTTCATCGACGCCGGCATCGGCATGGTGAGCGCCGGTGTGTCGGGCCTCGCCACGAAGGGCCTGGCCCAGGTCGGGACCAAGCTGACGGCCCCCACCCGCGTCGCGGCCGTGGGCGCGAGCGAGGGCACGATCAACGTGGGTGCCGGCATGGTCCAGCGCTGGGCCACCGGCCAGCCGGTGTTCGACCCCAAGATGATCGCCCTCGACGCCACGATCGGCAGCGTGCTCGGCTCCGGTGTCGCCGGCGGCGTCGAGTGGCGCGCCTCGGTCAAGGCCAACCGCGCCGCCGCGGCCGCCGACGGTGGCGCGACGCCCGGGGTGCAGGACGTCGACGTCCCCACCACCACCGTCGACGCCCCCGGGGTCGACACGACCGTCGACCTGCCCGACGGCGCCGTCCCCACCGGGGCCACCCCGAACGAGGGCGGCACGGTCAACCCGGCGAACCTCCGCGACCCCGGCACCGGCACCGCGAGCCCCGACGGCACCGGCAGCACCCTGGGGCCCGACGGCACCGGCAGCACCCTGGGCCCCGACGGCACCAGCGCACCGGAGACCGCCCCCGGCGAGCCCGCCACCCGGACGGCCAGCGCCGCCACCGGCGAGCCGGTCAGCACGACGACCGCGAACGCCACCGAGCCGGCCACCACGACCACCAGCGCCGCCGGGGAGCCCGCCGCGACGGCGGCGGGTGAGCCGACGACCACGGCGGCGACCGGCGCCGCCGAGCCGGCCACGACGGCGACCTCCTCCCCGGGTGATCCGACCGCCACGACCACGGCCACCGGCGACCCCGCCGGCACCACCACGACGACCGGCGGCACCGGCGAACCGTCCACCCGCACCACGAACGGGACGGGCGAACCCTCCACCACGACGACCGGCGGTGGCGAACCCTCCACCACGACGACCGGCGGCGGCGAACCCTCCACCCGCACCACGAGCGGCACCGGCGAACCGGCGGCCGACCCGGTGGTGCCGCCCGCCGGCGGTCTCGATCCGCAGCCCCTGGCAGCCCGGGGCACCCCGGCCGACCCGACCGTGGTCCGCCCCGGCGAGCCCCGCGTCGACGCGCCGGCGACGCCGGCGGGCACGCCGGAGCCCCGGTTCGAGCCGATCCACCTCGGTGACCGCGTCCCGGTGCGGGGCGCCGACGACGCCGCCGTCCCGGTGTCGCCCGGCACCGCCGAC
>DATCLV010000391.1:0-4816 GCA_036563745.1 Acidimicrobiales bacterium
GTCGGCGGGCGGGGTGTCGAGGTGCCGGTGCAGGAACTCGACCGTCCGCGACCAGGCGAGGGTGGCGGCCTCGGCGTCGTAGGCCGGGCGGTCCGACTCGAAGAACCAGTGGTCGGTGCCGGGGTAGCGGTGGAAGGTCACGTCCTTCTCCAGCAGCCGCAGCTCCGCCTCCAGCATCACCAGGTCGTCCTCGGGCACGTACTCGTCCCGCTCGGCGTAGTGGCCGAGGAACGGCGAGGTGGCCGGGGCCATGTCGACGTTCTGGGCCCCGTAGAACGTGACGGTGGCGCCCACCAGCTCCGGCAGCCGGCTGGCCATGAGCAGCGCCCACGACGCCCCCATCGAGAACCCCACCACGCCGACCGGGGCGTCGGGTGTCGCCGGCAGCCCCCGCAGCGTGAACAGGCTGGAGCGCACCAGCTCGAGGGTGGCGTCCATGTCGGCCTCGGCCAGGACGGTCCGGGCCTCCTCGGGGTCACCGGGCCGCTGGCCGGCCAGGAGGTCGGGGGCGAGGGCCACGAAGCCCTCGTCGGCCAGGCGGTCGCACACCTGCTTGAAGAACGGGGTCAGGCCCCACCACGAGTGCAGGACCAGCACACCGGGGCCGCTGACGTACCCGTCCGGGAGCACGAGGTAGCCGGATCCGGCTCGGTTCGAGGCCATGCTGCGGAGGCTAACGGGAGTCCGCGCGGCCGTCGGCCGGGCCGTGGTCAGGGGCCCCTGCTACTCCCAGTACGCTCCGGAACGTGGCTTCCGAGGATCGCGAGGGGAAGGAGCGGGTGACCGTCTACGACATCCTCGGTGGCATGCCGTTCTTCGACGAGCTCGTCGAGCGGTTCTACAAGCGGGTCGCCACCGACCTCCTGCTCCGGCCCCTCTACCCCGACGACCTGACCGCCTCCAAGCGGCACCTGGCCCTGTTCCTGGCCCAGTACTGGGGCGGGCCCACCACCTACCTGGAGGAGCGGGGCCACCCGCGCCTGCGGATGCGGCACGCCCCCTTCGTGATCGGCGAAGCCGAGCGCGACGCCTGGCTGCGGCACATGAACGCCGCCATCGAGTCGCTGCTCGACGAGTGCGACATCCACCCCGTGGTGGAGTCGCGCCTGCTCGACTACATGGCGTCCGCCGCCGACGCCATGGTCAACGTCGCCCGCTAGGGCCGCCTGGGCGATCCCACCTCACGCCCTGGCTCCACCTCGCCGGGCCGGGCGTCCCGGGATCCCGGGATCGGCGCAGGTCGGCCGCGGCGCCGACATAATGCGGCATGGCGAGAAGGACGACAGCACTGCTCGCCGCCGGGCTCCTGGTCCTGGCGGCGGCCTGCGGCGACAGCGAGGACGACGACGAGGGCTCGTCCAACCCCACCGGGGAGGGCGCCGATCCCTCGGCCGAGAGCACCACCGACTGCAGCCCGGACGCGCTGGAGCTGGTCAACGACGACGTGCTCACCGTCGGCACCGACAGCCCCGCGTTCCCGCCCTGGTTCCAGGACGACGACCCCACCAACGGCGAGGGCTTCGAGTCGGCGGTGGCCTACGCCGTGGCCGAGGAGCTGGGCTTCCCCCGCGAGGAGGTGACCTGGGCGACCGTGCCGTTCAACAACGTGATCGCGCCCGGCGACAAGCCCTTCGACTTCGCCATCAACCAGGTGTCGATCACCGAGGAGCGCGAGGACGCGGTCGACTTCAGCGACCCCTACTACGAGACCAACCAGGCGCTCGTCGGCTACGAGGACTCCCCGGCCGCGTCGGCCACCAGCCTCGAGGACCTGCGGAGCCTGCGCCTCGGCGCCCAGGTGGGGACCACCAGCCTCGACTTCATCACCGAGGTCATCCAGCCCGAGAGCGAGCCGCGGGTCTACAACGACAACAGCTCGGCCAAAGCCGCGCTCGACGCCCAGCAGGTGGACGCCGTGGTGTTCGACCTGCCCACGGCGTTCTACGTGAGCGCGGTCGAGATGGAGGGCACCAAGGTCATCGGGCAGTTCCCGGCCGACGCCGGCGGCGAGAGCGACGCCTTCGGCCTGGTCTTCGCCGAGGGCAACCCGCTGCGCGACTGCGCCAACGAGGCCCTGGCCACCCTGCGGGACAGCGGCCGCCTGGCCGAGATCGAGCAGGAGTGGCTCTCGGACGTGGTCGACGCCCCGGTGATCCCGGTCGACTAGCGCCGGGCACCGGTGTGCCGTGAACCTGCCGTGAACCTGCCGTGAGCGACCTGCCGCTCGCCCGCCCGGCGGGCCCGACCCGCCGGGCGCTGGCGGAGCGGGCCCAGCGCCGGCGGGCCACGCTGATCGCCGCCGTGTCCACCGTGGTGGTGGGCACGGCGCTGGTCGCGCTGGTCGTGCGCGCGCCCGGCTGGGACGAGGTGCGGGCCAGCTTCTTCTCCGGCCCCGACTTCGCCGCCGCCTGGGACGACATCGTCCCGGCCTTCTGGCTCAACGTCCGGGTGTTCCTCATCGCCGAGGCCTGCATCCTCGTGTTCGCCCTGCTGCTGGCGCTGGCCCGCAGCTCGCGGGCACCGGTGCTGTTCCCGGTGCGGATCCTGGCCGCCGTGTACGTCGACCTGCTCCGGGGCGTCCCGGTGCTGCTGGTCCTGTTCCTGCTGGGCTTCGGGGTGCCGGCCCTCCGCCTGGAGGGCGTGCCCAACGACCCGGTGTTCTGGGCCACGGTCGCCCTGGTCATGAGCTACTCGGCCTACGTGTCCGAGGTGTACCGGGCGGGGATCGACTCGGTGCACGAGTCGCAGCGGGCCGCGGCCCGGTCGCTGGGGCTGACCTCCTCCCAGGCGATGGCCTACGTGGTGCTGCCCCAGGCCGTGCGCCGGGTGATCCCGCCGCTGCTCAACGACTTCATCGCGCTGCAGAAGGAGACCGCGCTGGTCGGGGTGCTGGGCCCGATCGAGGCCGCCCGCCAGGCGCAGCTCTACGCGTCGCGCGAGTTCAACTTCACCTCGTACGTGGCGGCCGCGGTGCTGTTCCTGCTCATCACCGTGCCGCTCACCCGGTTCACCGACTGGCTGCTGGCCCGCCAGCGGGCCCGCGTCTCGGGAGGGCGGCTGGCGTGAGCGACCTGAGCGACCTGAGCAACGTGCACGGCGTGCACGGCGTGCCGACCGGGAGCGGCGGGCCGGGTGCGACCGCCCGCACGGGCGGGCCCAAGCTCCGGTTCGAGCGGGTGTGGAAGTGGTTCGGCGACAAGGACGTGCTCACCGGCATCGACCTGGCGGTGGCCGAGCACGAGGTCGTGTGCCTGATCGGGGCGTCGGGGTCGGGGAAGTCGACGCTGCTGCGGTGCGCCAACCTGCTCGAGCCCATCGACGACGGCCGGATCCTCCTCGACGGCGAGGACATCAGCGCGCCGGGCCTCGACGAGAACCGCATCCGCCGCCGCCTGGGGATCGTGTTCCAGTCGTACAACCTGTTCCCGCACCTGGACGTCCTGGCCAACGTGACGCTGGGGCCGCGGCGGGCGCTGGGGGTCGGCAAGGCCAGGGCCGTGGCCCGGGCCGACGAGCTGCTGGCCCGGTTCGGGCTGCTCGACAAGCGCCACGCCTACCCGGACCAGCTCAGCGGCGGCCAGCAGCAGCGGGTGGCGATCGTGCGGGCCCTGGCGATGGGGCCGGAGCTGATGCTCCTCGACGAGGTCACCTCGGCGCTCGACCCCGAGCTGGTGGGGGAGGTGCTCGACGTGATCGCCGAGCTGAAGGCGGCCGGGATGACGATGCTGATCGCCACCCACGAGATGGCCTTCGCCCGCGAGATCGCCGACCGGGTGTGCTTCCTCGACGGGGGCCGGATCCTCGAGGAGGGCCCGCCGTCGCAGCTGCTCGATGAGCCCCGCCACGAGCGCACGCGCCGGTTCCTCGACCGGGTCCGCCGCCACCGCTCCGCCGAAATTGGGTGATTTTCTGGGGTAGAGCCCCCGGAAATCACCCAATTTCGGGGTTCAGGCCATGATCCCGAGCGGCTGGTACCGGTGGTCGGGGAACACCGTCGCCATGTCGGCGGCGGTGAGGCCCAGCCGGCCGGTGACCACGTCGCCCAGCACGTTGCGGTAGTCGTTGGAGCCGGGGACGTCGCCCTGGTCGCGCACCTCGGGGGCGAGGCCCTGCCAGTTCCCGTGGATCCGGCCGCCGTTCAGCTTCCCGCCCAGCACCAGCACGGTGGCGCCGTGGCCGTGGTCGGTGCCGTAGCTGGCGTTCTCGTCGACGCGGCGCCCGAACTCGGTCATGACCACCACGGTCACCTTGTCGAGGCGGTCGCCGAGGTCGGCGGCGAAGCGGCCCAGCGACGTCGACAGCTCCTCGAACAGCTGCTTGAGCCGGCCGTCGTCGGCGGTGCCCTGGTGGCCGTGGGTGTCCCAGCCGTGCATGTCGATCGCCGCCACCCGCAGGCCCGTGTCGGCCTTGATGAGGCGGGCCAGCTCGGCGAGGCCCCGGGCGAACTCGTTGTCCGGGTAGCCCTCCGACAGCGGCGTCTCGGTGGCGAGCCGCTCGACGGTGTCGAGGGCGCTGAGCGTGGTGTTCACGTCGTGCGCCATGTCGAGGTCGACGCCGGTGTAGAGCTTGGTCAGCGCCTCGACCGTGCGCCCCTGGATCTCGTCCCAGCCGCCGATCTTGAACGACTCGGCCTTGGCCAGCGAGATCGTCGGCTGGTCGCCGGTGAGCGACCGCTGCATGCCCCAGCCCTGGCCCACGGCCCGGAACGTGGTGCCGGGGCCGAGGCGGTCGAGGACCCGGTCGAGCCAGCCCTCGGTGGTGCCGCTGGCGGCCCCGCCCCGCTCCAGGCAGTCCTGGGCCTGGAAGTGGCTGCGGG
>DATCLV010000397.1:0-1770 GCA_036563745.1 Acidimicrobiales bacterium
GCACCATCCCGTCGGCGCCCACCGCCGTGTCGCGCACCGTCGGGGCCGGGAGGTCGACGCCGTTGTGGACGCCGCCCAGCACGTAGCCCTGCCGCAGGTCGCCGTGCTCGAAGGCCACCAGCACCTCGTCGTCGACCTCGGGCAGCACCAGCGCGCCCCGCTCGGCGCCGGCGCCCGGCTGGACCACCCGCAGCCACCCCGACTCGAACTCGTCGTCGAGGCGGGGGAACCGCACCTTCACCCGGCCCTGGCGCTCGTCGTCGGCGACGTTGGTGACGATCGCGCTGACCACCCCCGGCACGGGGGCCGCGACCACCGCCGGGCTCGTCCCCCGGGCCGGGCCGCCGCCCGCGCCGCCGGACGTGAGGCCCAGCAGGGTCCGCTCGTGCCCGCCCGTCGACGAGAACCAGGTGAGGTACTCGCCGTTGTCGTACACGTGGCGGGTCGAGGTCAGCGTGTACTTCCCCTCGAACGGCGGCCCGACCAGGCCGAGGCTCACCGCCCGGCCCGCCCGCAGCCGGGCGTTGCCCCGGGCCACGCCCTCCACCTGGGCGAACGTGCCGGCGATCTGCTCGGCCAGCGCCCGGCTGGCCGCCTCCACCTGCTCGGCCTCGCCGTAGGGGACGTCGGTGGCGGTGAAGGTCGGGGCGCCGAAGGCCTGCGCCAAACCCGCCGGCGTGACCCCGACCTCCGCCGCGGTCGACGCCGCGGGTGCGGTGCCGACGATCGCCCGCTTCGCGGCCACGTCCCACCCGCGCACGGACACCTCCTTCACCTGGGAGTCGGCCGTGATCGTGGCGTTGAAGCGCAGCAGGTCGTCGCCCTGGACGAGCTGCAGGGGGTCCTGCGCCGCCAGGTCGCCCTCCCCGGGCGCCTCCGAGGAGCGGGTCGGCGCCCGGAAGTGCACGGTGCCGCCGTCGACGGTGAGCACGAAGCCCACCTCGCCGGCCAGCCCGGCCAGCAGCTCGTAGTCGGTGAGGTTGGCCTGGGCGACGTGGGGCCGCGGGCGGCCCTGGGGCTCCTCGACCTCGCCGACCTCGAGGCCCGCGTCCCGGACCACCTCCCGCACGACGTCGGCGACCGTCACGTCCTTGAACGCCCGGGTGCGGCGGCCCCGGTGGAGGCGGTGCGACCGGTCGAAGCCCCGGACGACCGTGCGGGTGCGGCCGCCGTCGAGCTCCCGCTCCAGGGCCGTCACCTCGCCGGCGAACAGCGGGTCGCCGCCCGGACGCACCTCGGACCGGCCCCAGATCCGCACCTCGGCCGCCATCCGGAACCCGGCCTTGCCGACCACGACGTGGTCGGGGTCGAGGAAGGCCAGGAGGAACAGGTCGGGCAGGTGGAGGTTGTCCTCGACCACGGCGTAGGTCAGCAGCGCCTCGACGTCCTCGGGGAGGGGGCGCCCGTCGACCTCGACGCGGAGGGTCGACGCCGTCCGCTGGCGGATCTCGTCGGCGCTCATCGCCGGGCGCTCCGGTGCACGTTCATGGCGCCGGCGGGACGTGGAGGACGGCGCCCTCGCGGACGCGCAGCGGGTCGTCGATGCCGTTGGCCTCGGCCAGCAGCCGCCAGCGGGTGGCGTCGCCGTATTCGGCGTAGGCGATCGACGCGAGCGTGTCGCCGGCCACCAGCCGGTGCGTGCGGTGCCCGGACCGGCCGCCCGACGTGGGGTTCTGCCGGGCCGGGGCGATCGGGAGCTCCTTCATCGCCACCGTCACCGTGGCCCGCACCGGCGTCCCCTGGCCCCGGAACATCGTGTACCGGACCGCC
>DATCLV010000083.1:0-5942 GCA_036563745.1 Acidimicrobiales bacterium
CATAAGCACAGTGCTTATACTGCGACTTGTGCTTATGCAGGCGCTCAGCGCCCTCCGGGAGACCGGCATCGACGTCCGGCTGGACGAGCCGGACCCGGCGTCCGCGGATCGATCGCTGGATGCCGACCTCACGGTCACGTCGCCCCAGGTCGAAGAGCGGTTCGTCGTCAAGGTGAAGCAACGGGCGCCGTACCCGAACGAGCTGCCGCAGCTCGACCCGGCACGGGAGGCGGCGCGGCAGGCGGGGGCACACCCGCTCCTCGTCGTCCCCTTCGTCACCGAACCGCTCGGCGCCGCGCTCACCGAGGCGGGATGGTCGTGGGCCGACGGTCAGGGGAACTTCGACCTGCGGGCTCCGGGCCTGCTGCTCCGGCAGCGCCGCACGACCACGCCGCCGAAGCCGAGGCGGACCGGTCTGCCGGGGGGCTCCGGGAGCCTGGCGATCGTCAGGGCCCTGATCCGCCACCGCCCCGACGACGAGGAGCTCGGCGCCAGCGCCCTCGCCGGACTGGCCGGGGTCTCCCAGCCGCGGGCATCCCAGGTGCTCACGCAGCTCCAACGTCTCGACCTGGTGGACCGCCGGCGACGGGGCTGGGCCCCGGACCGCGCCGCGCTCCTGGACCGGTTCCTCGCCGAGTACCGGGGGCCCGGCGGCTCGGCCCGCCACCTCTACAGCCTCGATCCGGTGACCGACGTGGCAGTGCGGGCGGCGAGCACCGGGAGGCCACGTGACGTCGTGGTCTCCGCCGACGTCGGGCCCGACCTCCTCGCGCCGTGGCGCCGGCCCAGCGTCGCGATCCTCTACACGGTTCGCCCGGTGGACGAGCGATCCCTCGGGCTGGTCGAAGCGCAGGGCGCCGACCACGCGAACGTCATCGTCCGGGCGCCCGCCGACCGGTCGGTGTTCCGCGACCCCCCGCTCCTCGTGGAGGTCGGCGGCGTCGAGGTGGCGCTCGCCGACGAGTCGCAGCTGATCTGGGACCTCCACGACCTCGGCGGCACGGACCGCCTCGAAGCCGCCGGGAGGTTGCGCGAGTGGCTGCTGCACCCCTGAACCGCCTGGTGCTCCGGGCGTCCTCGGTCGCCGACGACCTGGGATACGTCGCCCTCGCCGACCTCTCCGGCGCGCTGGCAGCTGGCCCAGCGGAGCGCCACCGCGTGATCGGCGGGCACATGGTCACGGCCCTGGCCGGCCGCTGGCGGCTCGGGACGGACCTCTACCGGGAGACCGCCGACACCGACATTGGCCTCCCACCCGTCGTCATCCAGCAGCACCAGTTCCTCGACCGCCTGCGCGACCGCGGCTACGAGCGCGTCGAGGGCAACCGCTACGTCCGGAGGGTGACCGACATCCCGGTGCAGGGGCCGCAGGGATCGGACCACGTGCCCCGGGCCGTCATCGACGTCCTCGTGCCGACCGGCAGCGGACCAGCGCTTCACCCGGATCCGGGCCCTCATCGGCAGGGTGCTGGGACCTGCCTGACCGTCGGGCGGCGCCCCCGGTACCGGGTCGGTTCGTTCGGGCTGGGCGGGAGCGAGCAGACTCGGGGCATGGTGGTGGCTGCGACGGACCTGGGGGTCGGCGCGTTCAGCGAGGACCCGCCGTGGACGCTCGACGACCCGGCCGGTCTCCCCTGGCGCCAGGGGCTCGCCGAGGAGCGGGCCCGGGTGAAGGCCCGGGTGCCGGAGCTCACGAAGCCCAGCCGCTGGCCACCGGGCAAGCGGGTGTTCACCGTGGCGCGGCACATCGTGCCGGCGCTGGCGCTGTGGGCCGCCCGGGAACGCCGGCAGGGTGACTCGGTCAGCCGGTCCGGGATCTCCCGGCGCCTCCGCCAGGCCGCCGAGCGCCTCGGCCCGACCTACATCAAGCTGGGCCAGATCATCTCGTCGGGCGAGGGCATCTTCCCCGCCGAGCTGACCGACGAGTTCAAGCTGTGCCGCGACCGGGTCCCGGCCGAGCCGTTCTACGTGGTCCGGCAGATCGTCGAGGAGGACCTCGGCCGCTCGATGGACGAGGTGTTCCGCTGGGTCGACCGCACGCCGCTGGCGGCCGCGTCGATCGCCCAGGTGCACGCGGCGACGCTGCGCACCGGCGAGAAGGTCGTGGTGAAGGTCCAGCGGCCCACGGTGGCGACGCTGGTCCACGACGACCTCCGGGTCCTCGCCTGGATCGCCCCGCACCTGGTGGGCCGCATCCCGATCGCGGCGCTGGCCAACCCGCCGGCGCTCGTGGAGCTGTTCGCCGAGATCATCTCGGAGGAGCTCGACTTCCGGCTCGAGGCCGAGAACATGCTCGACGTGGCGCGCACGTTCGCCGAGCTCGACCAGCGCCACTACGTGATCCCCCGCCCCCACCCCGAGCTGGTCACCCGCCGGGTGCTGGTGATGGAACGGCTCGACGGGTTCGCCTTCGACGACGTGGCCGGCATGAAGGACGCCGGCGTCGACACCGAGGCCGTGGTGCGGGCCGGGATGATCGGGTCGATCGAGGGCGCCCTGCTGCACGGGATCTTCCACGGCGACCTGCACGGCGGCAACCTGTTCGTCCGGGCCGACGGCCGTACGGCGCTGCTCGACTTCGGCATCACCGGCCGGCTCGACGACTTCCGCCGCCTCGCCCTGCTGCGGCTGATGATGGGCAGCGCCGGCAACGACATCAAGGGGCAGCTCGCCGCCCTGCGCGACCTGGGCGCGCTGCCCGCCGACGTCGACCTCGACGAGGTGATCCGCGAGCTGAAGCTCGACCAGCCGCCGGTCGACCCCACCACCCTCACCGGCGAGCAGCTCGTCGGCGAGATCCAGCAGGTGGTGAAGGCGCTCCTGGGCATCGGGGCGAAGTTCCCCAAGGAGCTGATGCTGTTCGTGAAGAACATGGTGTTCCTCGACGCCGCCATCGGCCGCCTCGCCCCGGACCTCGACCTGTTCGCCGAGATCGCCGAGATGTCGATGTACTTCGCCACCCGCCACGGCGACCGCATCTCCGCCGAGGTGGGGATCGACCCCCGCGAGGTCGAGGTGGACCTCACGGGGGTCAAGGCGAGCTTCGGGCTCGACGCCTCCCACGAGTCGATCACCTACCGCGACCTGCAGGCCCGCCGGGCGGTGATCCGGGAGAACATGGCCGCCAGCCGCCGCAAGGGCCGTCGCTAGCCGGCGCCGAGCGCCGGGTCACACCGGGGCCGGCTGGCCGGTCGGCACGATCGCCAGCTCCGACACGTTGACGTGCCGGGGCAGGGCGACCGCGGCGAGGACGGTGCCGGCCACGTCGTCGGCCGACAGCGGCCCCATGGTGGCGGCCATCTCGTCGAGCGACTCGCGGTAGACCCCCTCGCCCACCTTCTCCATGAGCTCGGTGACGACCAGACCGGGCCGCACGTTGAGCGTGCGCACGCCGAGCGGGGCGAGGTCGAACCGCAGGTCGTGGCTGAACTTGGTCACCCACGCCTTGCTGGCCGTGTAGGCGGCGTACCCGGGGAAGGCGAGGGCGTCGCCGATCGACGACACGAGGACGAGGTCGGCGGTCCGCCCCTCGGCCGCGGCCGCCACCAGGTGCGGCACGACGGCGGCCACGGTGGCGGCCACGCCGGTGACGTTGACGTCGATGTTGCGCTGCCACACGTCGAGCCGGGCCTCGTCGCTCGGGCTGGGGAGCATCACGCCGGCGTTGGCCACCACCAGGTCGGGCGCGCCCAGATCGCGGACGGCCCGGTCGACGGCGGCGGCCACGGCGGCCGGGTCGGTCACGTCGGCCGGCAGCGGGACGACGCCGTCGCCGAGCGCGGCGAGCCGGTCCTCCCGCCGGGCGACCGCACCGACGCGGGCGCCGGCCTCGGCGAACCGGCGCGCGACCGCGGCGCCGATGCCGCTGGACGCCCCGGTGACGAGGGCGACCCGTCCGGCCAGCGGGCCGTCGCCGCCGGACGTGGACGCCGAGGCAGCCGTGGACGGGGACGGTGACGGGGACGGGGGTGTCGGGGTGAGCGTGTCGGACATGGGCGCATCGTCCGGCGGGCCGGGGCCGGCAACCAGGCTCACCCGGAGCTGGCAACCCGGAGGGTGGTACCGAGAGGGACAGGCTCGGCGCGCCGGAGTCGTGCTCGACGGCGGCACACTGCGGCCATGGCGCGTGCGAACGGCGACTCGACGCTGGCCCAGTTCCTGCGGGCCCGGCGCGCCCGGCTCGACCCGGCCGATTTCGGGCTCCCGGTCAACGACCGCCGGCGGACCCCCGGCCTGCGACGCGAGGAGGTGGCGGCGCTGGCCGGCCTCAGCGTCGAGTACCTGACCCGGCTGGAGCAGGGCCGGTCGTCCCGCCCCTCGATCGAGGTGCTCGACGCCCTGGCCCGCGCCCTGCGGCTCGACCGCTCCGCCCACCGCCACCTGCGGCTGCTGGCCGGCGTGGCGCCCCCGCCCACCGAGGGCACCGAGGTCCGGCCCGGGCTCGTGGCGGCCGTGGAGGCGCTGGCGCCCTCACCCGCCTACCTGCTGTCGCCCCGCCTCGACGTGCTGGCGGCCACGCCGGCGGCGCGGACCCTGCTGGGGCCGCTGGCGGAGTACGAGGTGCCGAACTTCCCCCGCTGGTTCTTCCTCGACCCCCGCTCCCGCGACTACCACCCCGACTGGGCCACCGACGCGGCCAACTGCGCGGCGTTCCTCCGCTCGGCGGTGCGGCCCGACTACGACGATCCGGCGCTCGACGCCCTGGTGGCCGAGCTGTACGCGGCCAGCGCCGAGTTCCGGCGCTGCTGGGAGGACCACAGCGTCCAGCCGTGCGCCACCGGGCGGAAGCGCTTCGACCACCCGGTCCTGGGCCGCTTCTCCACGGCGTTCGAGGCGTTCACCGCCCCGGACGGCGCCGCCACCCTCGTGACGTTCCGGGCCGACGGCGACGAGCGGTCGCGCACGGCGTTCGAGCTGCTCACCACCGTCGAGCTCGACTTCGCCTGAGCCGCCCGGCCGGGCGCACCACGACGGCAGAGCCCCGAAAACCACCGCTTCCCCCGTCCCGGCGTCCCGCCGGCACGACGTACCGTACGGAGGCCATGGATCGCTCGTTCCGGTTCCAACCACCGGAGCTGCGGGCCGATCTGCTGCTGCGTCCCCGCCTCCTGGTGACGCTGCGGCGGCGGTGGCGACACCGCATCACGTACCTCACGGGTGGGCCCGGGCTCGGCAAGACGACGCTGCTGGGCCAGGCGTTGGCCGACAACCTCCAGGCGCCGCAGGGCCGGGACCTGTGGCTGGCGGCCGAGCCGACCGACGCCGACGCCGACCACCTGGCCCACGTGGTGGCGACGATGGTGGCCGCCTGGGCGAACGAGGCGGGGTCCGACCTGGTGCGGCCCGGCGCGGGCGTGGCGGCGTCGGCGGAGGCGGTGGCCGACGCGCTGTGGCGCCAGGCGCCCGCCCAGGTGTGCCTGGTGGTCGACGACGTCCAGCTGATCCCGCCGGGGTCCCCGGGCGCCGAGTGGCTGCGCGAGCTGGTGGCCCGGATGCCGTCGAACAGCCACCTGCTGCTGGCCGGCCGGACGGAGCCGCCGATCCCGCTCGGTCGCTACCGGGGGCAGGGCGCGGTGGTCGCGGTCACCGAGGACGACCTGCGGTTCTCCGACGACGAGCTGCGCGCGTTCGCCGCCGAGCGCGGCATCGACCGGGCCCTGCTCGCCGGCACCGGGGGCTGGCCGGCGATGGCCGAGCTGACCGCCCGGGCCGTCGCCGAGGCCGAGACGGCGGCCGAGGCGGCGACAGCGGCCGGGACCGGCGGCGGCACCGGCACCAGGACCGAGACCGGCGCCGGGACCGACGCCGGGACCGATGGCGACATCCGGCCCGGCCACGACCACGACGGCGACCACGACGGCGACCACGACGGCGACCACGACGGCGACCACGACGGCGACGGCGACCACGACGGCGACCACGACGGCGACGGCGACCACGAC
>DATCLV010000444.1:0-1548 GCA_036563745.1 Acidimicrobiales bacterium
CGGCCTCGGCGCCGGTGTTCATCGGCAGCACCATGTCCTTGCCGCACAGCTCGGCCAGCTCCTCGGCGAACGGGCCGAGCTGGTCGTTGCGGAAGGCGCGGCTGGTGAGCGTGAGCCGCCCCAGCTGGGCCTGCGCCGCCGCCACCAGGCGAGGGTGGCGGTGGCCGAAGTTGAGCGCCGAGTAGGCGCTGAGGAGGTCGAGGTAGCGGCGGCCCCGGTCGTCGACGACCCAGGCGCCGGTGCCCTCCACCAGCGTGACCGGCAGGGGGTCGTAGTTCGGGGCGAGCCAGCGGGCCTCCCGCTCGGCGGCCGTGAGGTCGACATCGGCGTCGGCGTCGGCCGGGACGGCCGAGCCGGCAGCGGGAGCGGGAGCGGTCGGGACGGTCGAGTCGGTGGCGGTTCCGGTCACGCCGCTCATGCTCGCAGCTCCAGCGTGCAGCACTTGACACTCCCGCCGCCCCGCAGCAGCTCGGTCAGCTCGATCGGCACCGGCTCGAACCCGGCGTCGGCCACCCGCTTGATCACGCCCTTGGCGCCGGCGGGCAGGAAGACGTGGTAGCCGTCGGCGGTGGCGTTGAGGCCGAAGGCCATGGCGTCGACCTCGTCGGCCACGATCGCGTCCGGGTAGCGGCGCTGCAGCTCCTGCCGGCTCCGCTCGCTGAACGCCGCCGGGTTGTAGATGATCCGGTCGGCGTCGAGGACGAACAGCGCGGTGTCGAGGTGGTAGAAGCGGGGGTCGACCAGCTCCAAGGTCACCACCTCGCGGTCGAACAGGCGGGCGACCTCGGCGTGCGCGGCCGGGTCGGTGCGGAACCCGGTGCCGGCCAGGATGACGTCGCCGGCCACCGCGAAGTCGCCCTCGCCCTCGTGGACCTGCGCCGCCCGGTGCACCCGGAAGCCGTGGTCCTCGAACCAGGCGGCGTAGAGGTCCTCCTCGCCGCGGCGCTGCGGGTGGCGGAAGCGGGCCAGGCAGGCGACGCCGTCGAGCACCAGGGCGCTGTTGGCGGCGTACACCATGTCGGGCAGGCCCGGGCCGGGCTCGACCAGCTCGACGGTGTGGCCGTGGGCCTCGTAGGCCGCCCGCAGGCCGGACCACTGGTCCATCGCCGCCTGGTGGTCGACCGGCACCTGCGTGTCCATCCACGGGTTGATCTCGTAGACGACGTCGAAGTACGTCGGCGGGCACATCAGGTATCGGCGCTCCATGCTCGGGACGCTAAGACCCGGGGACCCCTCCTACAATGCGCCTCGATTGCGTCGAACGGAGGGTTCGTTGCTTCGAGACGAGCTGGATCGCAAGATCCTTGCGTGCCTGGTCGACAACGGCCGCGCCACCTACGCCGAGGTCGGGGCGCGCGTGGGCCTGTCGACCCCGGCGGTGAAGCGGCGGGTCGACCGGCTGGTCGCCACCGGTGTGATCCAGGGGTTCACGGCGGTCGTCGACCCCGACGCGCTCGGCGGCCGCACCGAGGCGTTCGTCGAGCTGCACTGCCGGAGCCGCACCGATCCCGGCGAGATCCGGTCGATGGTGGCCGACCAGCCCGCGGT
>DATCLV010000084.1:0-3327 GCA_036563745.1 Acidimicrobiales bacterium
GCAGGAGGGCTACCTCGACCTCGACGACCCGGTGTCGAAGTTCATCCCCGAGTGGGTCGGCACCCCGTCCGAGGACGTCACCATCCGGCACATCCTCAGTCACACCAGCGGCCGCACGTCGACCAACTCGATCGGCAACACCGAGCTGCACCAGCAGCTGATCGGCGCTCCCGACCCGGGCGCGCTGGCCATCGGGCTGGAGCAGGAGCATCCCCCCGGCGAGGTCTGGAGCCAGAACCTGCCCGCCATCGAGCTGCTCAACCCGATCCTCCAGGCGGCGACCGGCCAGGACCCGGCCGACTACGCGAAGGCGAAGCTGTTCGACCCCATCGGCGCCACCAACACGCACATGGAGAAGAACGGCGAGGGCAACACCTGGATGCACGCGTTCCTGGAGACCACCTGCCGCGACGCGGCCCGGTTCGGCCTCCTGTACCTGCGGCACGGCAACTGGGACGGGACCCAGGTGGTGTCCGAGGAGTTCATCGAGGAGGCCACGTCGCCGTCGCAGGACCTCAACGCGGGTTGGGGGTTCATGTGGTGGCTCAACCGGCCCGGCTCGCTCGTGTCGGTCGACAACATGCTGACGCCCGACTACGACGAGCCGAGCAACCTGAAGCTGGTCCCGGACGCCCCGGAGGACATGTACTGGGCGCTCGGGTTCGGCGGCCGGTTCATCCAGGTCCACCCCGCCAGCGACACCGTGGTGGTCCGGCTGGGCGGTGGCGACGAGGCCGGCAACATGCAACAGGTCGTCCGGCTGGTCACCGAGGCGTTCGTCGGCGACGGCTGACCGGGCCGACCGTCGATCGACCCAAGGGTTCACGGTGGAGCCTCCGGGCTCCGACAAGCGGACGGGCGCACCCCACTTGGCCGGGGGTGCGCCCGCCTCGCGTCCGGCCCCGATCCGGTCCTTGGCCCGAGCCGCGGACCTCCGCACGCCCTCCGCCGGCCACCACCCCTCTGGGCAGCCCGCCCCGGACGGGTACGATGCGTGCCAGCAGACGTACACGCGGTCGGGGCGGACGGGGAGGGCACGTGGTGGTGCGTTCCGGCGGTGCACAGGGCGACGATCGGGCGACGGGCACCGACGCTGTGGCGATCGTGGCGATGGCGTGCCGCCTCCCCGGCGGGATCACCACCCCCGACCTCCTGTGGGACGCGCTCGCCGCCGGGCGGCCGGTGGTCGGCCCGCCGCCCGACGACCGGGGCTGGGACCTCGCCGAGCCCGGCGCGGCCGGTGCGCTGGTCGGCGGGTTCCTCGACGGCGCCACCGGGTTCGACGCCGACCTCTTCGGCGTCGCGCCCCGCGAGGCGGTCGCCATGGACCCGCAGCAGCGGCTCCTGCTGGAGGTCGCCTGGGAGGCGCTGGAGCGGGCCCGGGTGGCGCCCCGCTCGGCGGCCGCCGCCGACACCGGAGTCTTCGTCGGCGTGACCGCCGGCGACTACTGGTCGCTCCTCGAGCGCGCGCCCGGCGACCACGACGCCGACCTCCTCACCGGGGCCGGCGCCGGCGGCGCGTCGGGTCGGGTGGCCCACGCCCTGGGCCTGTCCGGGCCGGCGCTGTCGGTCGACACCGCGGCCTCGTCGTCGCTGGTGGCGCTGCACCTGGCGTGCCAGGCGCTGCGGTCCGGCGAGTGCGGGCGGGCGCTGGTCGGCGGCGCGGCGGTGATGGCCACCCCGTCGTGGTTCCGGGGGTTCGGTCAGCAGGGGGCGCTGTCACCCACCGGGCGGGTGCGGCCGTTCGCCGCCGGGGCCGACGGGACCGTGTGGTCCGAGGGCGTCGGGGTGCTGGTGCTGGAGCGGCTGGCCGACGCCCGGGCCGCCGGGCGGCCGGTGCTGGCCGTCGTGCGGGGCTCGGCGGTCAACCAGGACGGGCCGTCGGTGACGCCCACGGCGCCGCGGGGCGAGGCCCAGGAGGCGGTGATCCGGGCCGCGCTGGCGGCCGCCGGGCTGGAGCCGGCCGACGTCGACGTGGTGGAGGGCCACGGCACCGGCACGCCGGTCGGCGACCCGGTCGAGGCGGCGGCGTTGCTGGCCACCTACGGGCGCGACCGGCCGGCGCCGCTGCGGCTCACGTCGTGCAAGGCGGTGCTGGGCCACCCTCAGGCCGCGGCGGGCGTGGCGGGCGTGCTGGCCACGGTGCTGGCGATGCAGCGTGGCGTCGTGCCGGGGGTCGGGGGCGAGCCGTCGCCGGCGATCGACTGGTCGGCGGGCGCGGTCGAGCTGGCGACCGAACCGCGGCCGTGGCCGGGCCCGGTGCGCCGGGCGGGCGTGAGCGCCTTCGGGATCAGCGGCACGAACGCCCACGTCGTCCTGGAAAGCTCCGAACCTGCCCCCGCCCGCTCCGAACCTGGCCCCGCCCGCTCCGAACCTGGCCCCGCCCGCTCCGAACCTGGCCCCGCCCGCTCCGAACCTGCCCCCGAAACGGGGAGCCGGCTCCCCGTTTCGGGGGCAGGTTCGTCGAGTGCGGCAGGTTCGTCGAGTGCGGCCGGTTCGCCGGGTCGGGCGCCGCTGGTGGTCGCCGCCGCGACGCGGTCGGCCCTCCGGGCCCAGGCCCGGCAGCTGCTGCCGCTGGCCGACCGGGCGGGCGTCGCCGGGGCGCTGGCCACCACCCGGGCCGCGCTCCCGCACCGGGCCGTGGCGCTGTCGCCCGACGGCCTGGCGGCCCTCGCCGCCGGGGAGCGCGCCGACGACCTCGTCGTGGGCACCGCCGGCGACGACCGCGTGGCGTTCGTCTTCTCCGGGCAGGGGGCCCAGTACGCCGGGATGGGGGCCGGGCTCCACGCCGCCTTCCCCGTGTACGCCGCAGCGTTCGACGACGTGTGCGGGCGGCTCGACCCGGGTCTCCGGGACCGGGTGCTGCGGGGCGAGCCCCTCGACGACACCCGCTGGGCGCAGACGGCGCTGTTCGCCGTCGAGGTGGCGTTGGCCCGGCTGCTCGACCACCTCGGCGTCCGGCCCGCCGTGGTGACCGGGCACTCGGTGGGCGAGCTGGTGGCCGCCCACGTGGCCGGGGTGCTCGACCTCGACGACGCGTGCCGGCTGCTCGCAGCCCGCGCCCGGCTGATGGGCGAGCTGCCGCCCGGCGGGGCCATGGCGACCCTCCCGGTCGACGAGGCCGAGGTCCACGACCTCCTGGGCGACGACCTGGCCCTCGCCGCCGTCAACGCCCCCGGCTCGGTGGTCGTGGCGGGCACGGTCGAGGCCGTCGAGCGGGTGGTCGCGCGGGTCGGCGGGCGCCGGCTCCGGGTGAGCCACGCCTTCCACTCGCCCCTGGTCGAGCCGATGCTCCCCGCCTTCGCCGAGGTGGCGGCCACCGTCACC
>DATCLV010000467.1:0-2006 GCA_036563745.1 Acidimicrobiales bacterium
GCACCAGGATCAGCATGAGGAACGCCTTGGCGTTCGCCGGCTCCGGCAGGTGCTTCCAGCTGTAGATGATGCACAGCGGCACCACGAGCAGCGTCAGCGCCAGCAGCGGCACCGACAGCCCGTCGATGGCGACGAAGTACCGCGTGTTGATGACGTCGATCCAGCTCTCGTCGACCTTGAACTGCAGCGTCGACGACTGGTCGTAGTCGAAGTCCGCGAACAGCGCGACGCCGAAGCCCGCCGCCCCCAGCGAGGCGGCCAGCGCCACCACCTTGTGGGCGGTCTCGTTGGCCTTGGGGATCAGCAGCATGACCAGGGCGCCTGCCAGCGGCAGGAACACCATGCAGGTGATGCCCCAATCGGTGAGGAACTCGTTGTTCATCGTGTCGAACCTTTGGCCTTAGACGAAGAGGATCAGGGCACCGGCGAACAGGGCGGTCGCACCGAAGAGCAGCGCCCCGTACTGCTGCACGTTGCCGGAGGTGAGTCGTCGGAAGAGCTGGCCGCCGCCCTCGGCCGCGACGCCGGAGCCGTCGACCACGTTGTCGACCACGCCCTGGTCGATGCGGTTGTAGACGAAGCGGCCCACGACGGTGGTGAGGCGCCCGGCCCCGTTGACGATCCCGTCGAGCACCTTCTGGTTGCACCAGTAGGCGGCCCGGGCGATCGGGCCCTTGAAGGCGCCGGCGATGCCGTCGGTGTAGAGGTGGTCGAAGTAGTACTTGTTCTGCAGCAGCGTGAGGCCGGCGCGGGCCGGGCGGGACCGCTCGGTGATCCCGTGCGGGCCCAGGCCCCGCCAGTACCAGGCGTAGGCCAGGCCGACGCCGAGCAGGCCGATCGCCGAGCTGACCACGGCCACGCCGAGGCTGAACTCGGGGTGCGAGAACGTCGGCAGCACGCTCGGGAAGTAGTCGCCCTTCGGCTCGTAGAAGTGCTCGAAGCGCAGCTCGAGGCTGTCGGACAGGAACCCGAAGTGCGGGACGTTGGTGAACCCGGCCACGACCGCCAGCCCGGCCAGGATGTAGAGCGGCGCCACGATGCGGGGACCCGACTCGTGCGGGTGCCCGTGGCCGCGGTACTCGCCGAAGAAGGTGAGGTACACGCAGCGGGTCATGTAGGCCGCGGTCATGAAGGCGCCGAGGGTGCCGACGATCAGGAACGCCGTGTAGTTGCCCTCGCCGCCCAGCTGGGCGGCGCCGGCCAGGATCTCGTCCTTCGACCAGAAGCCGGCCAGCGGGAAGATGCCGATCAGCGCCGCCGTCGCCACGAGGAACGTGCGGTACGTGTGCGGCATCCACTGGCGGAGGCCGCCCATGTCCTTCTTCATGTCGAAGCTGTGGACCGCGTGGCTCACCGAGCCCGAGCCCAGGAACAGGCAGGCCTTGAAGAAGGCGTGGGTGAAGAGGTGGAAGAAGGCGGCGGTCCAGGCGCCGACGCCCAACGCCATCACCATGTAGCCGAGCTGACTGACCGTGGAGTAGGCGAGCACCTTCTTGATGTCGTTCTGGACGAACGCCAGCCCGGCCCCGCCGAGCACCGTGACGCCACCCACGACCGCCAGGGCGTTCACGCTCGACACGCCGATCTGGAGGCCCTCGAAGAACACGCCGTAGAGCCGGCCGACCATGTAGATGCCGGCCACGACCATGGTGGCGGCGTGGATCAGCGCCGAGACCGGCGTGGGGCCGGCCATGGCGTCGGGCAGCCAGGTGTGGAGGATGAACTGGCCCGACTTCGACATCACGGCGGCGATCAGGCTGAGGCTGGCGACCAGCAGCGCCAGGTGGGTGATGCTGCCGTCGAGCGCCCGGGCGTTGATCTCCTGGATGTCGAAGGTGTTCCCGGCGGCGAAGAAGAGCGTGATCATGCCGCACAGCAGACCGACGTCACCGACGCGGTTGGTGATGAAGGCCTTGAGGGCGGCGTCGCTGTTGGCCTTCTCCTCCCACCAGTGGCCGATGAGGGCGAAGGAGCAGACGCCGACGAGCTCCCAGCAGACGATCAGC
>DATCLV010000085.1:0-3103 GCA_036563745.1 Acidimicrobiales bacterium
GTCGTGGTCAACGACCTCGGCGGCAGCCGCGACGGCACCGGCGCCGACGCCGGGCCCGCCCAGCAGGTCGTGGACGAGATCACGGCAGCGGGCGGCGAGGCCGTCGCCAACACCGACGACATCAGCGACTTCAAGGGCGCCGAGTCGCTGATCAACACCGGCATCGAGGCCTTCGGCAAGGTCGACGTCCTCATCAACAACGCCGGGATCCTCCGCGACCGCATGCTGGTGAACATGACCGAGGCCGAGTGGGACGCGGTCATCGCGGTCCACCTCAAGGGCACCTTCGGCCCCTCGCACTTCGCCGCCAACCACTGGCGCGAGCGCTCCAAGGCCGGCGAGGAGGTCGACGCCCGGATCATCAACACCACGTCGCCGTCGGGCATCTACGGCAACGTGGGGCAGACCAACTACGGCGCCGCCAAGGCCGGCATCGCCTCGTTCACGATCATCGCGGCCAAGGAGCTGGGCCGGTACGGGGTCACGGTCAACGCCATCGCCCCCGCCGCCCTCACCCGCATGACCGAGGACCTCGGCATGGGCGCCGCCAGCGACGAGGTCAAGGAGGCGATGTCGCCCAAGCACATCGCCCCGATCGTGTGCTGGCTGGCCAGCCCCCTGTCGAAGTCCGTCACCGGGCGGGTGTTCGACGTGTCGGGCCGGATGCTGTCCGTGTCGGAGGGCTGGCACCGGGGCCCGACGATCGAGAACCCCGACGACGACCCCGAGGTGCTCGGCCACGCCGTCCTCGACCTGGTCGCCCAGGCCCGCCCGAACGCCAACATGTTGGGCTACGACGAGACCTGAGCCCTGACGGCCGGGCGCCCGGAGCGCCCGGCGTTCGCAGGAACGACGACGGCCCGCGGGTGGGAGGGGCACCCCTCCCACCCGCGGGCCGTCCCGCGTCCGTCTCGTGCCGGTCCGGGTGGGCTACGCCTCGACGTCGGGCGGCGTCGTGTCGTCGCCCGGGTCGCCGGCCGTCGTGCCCCGGCGGGACCGGTAGACCACCGCCAGCGCCCCGGCAGCGGCCAGGGCCACGACCACCAGCACCGCGACGAGGAGCACGCCGCCGCCGCTGTCGCTGTCGCTGCCCGGGTCGTCGGTCGACGACGCCTCCTCGGCGTCGACCTCGTCGGCGTCGTCGGGCTCGGTGTCCGGCGCCACCGTCGTGGTCGTGGTGGCGGGCGCGGTCGTGGTCGTGGCCGGCGGCGTCACCTGGACGTCGACCTCCACGTTGGACTCGGGCCGCAGCGACGTGAACCGCACCTTCCAGTTCCCCGGCTCGGCCAGGTCGACCGTGGCCTCGAAGCGGCCGTCGTCGTCCACCGGGGTCATCGGCACCGGCGTCCCGGCGGTCCCGCTCGGGGCGGTCGGCGTGAGCGTGACCGTCGTGTCGCGGGCGGCCGGGTGGCCGTCGTTCTCCCAGACCAGGCGGATCACGAAGTGGTGGCTGGTCCCGGTCGGGGTGTCGCTCTCCATCGTCAGGATGCCGGGGCCGTCGTGGGCGGCGGCCGGGACCGGGGCGCCGAGGACGGCGGCGGCACCCGCCAGGACGAGGGCGAGCGCGGCCGCGAGGCGGCGGTGGGGACGGGTCATCGCAGCGGGACCTCCAGGGTGAAGGTGGCGACCTGGCCCGCGCTGGCCGCGGTGACCTCGAGGGTCCAGGTGCCGGGGGAACTGAGCGAGGCGTCGAGGGCCGACACGTGGGTCGGCGTGACGGGGGTGACGTCGAGGCGCCGGGGCGGGATGTCGCCCACGGCGGCCGTGATCTCGACGGCGTCGACGGTCAGCGGCTGGCCGCTGCCGTCGTAGAAGTAGAGGTGGATGTCGTTGGGGCCGACCTCGGCGGGGTCGATGTCGGCCTGCAGGGAGGCGTCGACACCGTCGGCGGCCTCCACGGTGAGGCTGATGGGACCCGACGGCACGGCGTCGCGGGCCGGCGGCTGGTTGATCAGCACCGCGGTCACGGCCAGGACCGCGGCCGCCACACCGACCTCGGCGCGGGTGGACGTGAGCAGCGCCTTCAGGCCCTGCTCGACCTTGGGCACGAGCACGGCGCGGTTCACGAAGCCCAGCGCCAGCAGGACGGCGAACCCGGCGACCTTCACCAGCAGGAGCTGGCCGTAGCCGGTGTCGACCAGGCCGTCGATCGAGTCGACCTGCACCACGCCCGCCACCAGGCCGGTCACGGCGACCAGCGCCACCGCCACCAGCGCCAGGTCCGAGAACCACCGGACGACCCGCGGCGCGCCGTCGCCGGCCACCCGCACCACCAGCACGAGGGCCAGGAGCCCGCCCAGCCAGGTCGCCGCCCCCAGCGTGTGCAGGAGGTCGGCGGGCACGGTCAGCGCCCGGTCCGGCGCGGTCCAGGCGTGGCCCGCCAGCGACGCCGTCAGCAGCGACGCGGTCGCCGCGAGGCCCGGCAGCAACGGCAGGTACCGGGGCTTCCAGACCGGCCCCGGCGCCGCCAGCACCGCGGCCAGGGCCAGGGCCACCATCCGCCCGACCGCGAGGTCGCCGGTGCGGGTCCCGAACGCCACGTCGAAGGTGTCGCCGGCGGCGTCGAGCAGGCCGCGGGTGCTCACCCGATCGCCGTCGGCGATGACCGCGGCCCTGACGACCTCGCGCAGGTCGGCGCCGGACGCCCCGTCGGTGACCGCGGCGACCGCGGGGAGGTCGACCCGCTCGGCGAGCCGGCCCAGGTACCTGGCGAGGATCGCCGTCCGCTGACGGGTCGCCGGCAGCGGCACCTCGACGAACCGGTCGAACCGGGCGGCACGCCTGGCCGCGGGGTCGAGGCCGTTCGGGTCGTTGGTCGTCGCCACCGTGACCACGTCCCGGTGCCGGCTGAACGCCCCGTCGAGCGCGGTCAGGAACCTGTGCAGTGCCGCGCTGCCGCTCCCCCCACGGCTGCCGATGACCAGGTCGAGGTCCTCGAGGACGACGAGCGCGGGCGCGAGCCCGGCCAGGCCCTCGTAGACGTCGTTCATGTGCTCGGCCATCACGGTGGCGGTGCAGAAGACGACGGTGATCTCACCGGCGAGCTCGGCCGCCAGGACGCGGCAGAGCGCGGACTTGCCGGTGCCGGGCGGCCCGTACAGCA
>DATCLV010000495.1:0-9223 GCA_036563745.1 Acidimicrobiales bacterium
GCTCAAGGTCGAGCTGAAGGCGATCCTGTCCACCGGCGACCGCAGCCTCCACTACGAGGAGGGCGGTCCCAACGTGTGGCTGTTCGTCGGCGTCAACGGCGTCGGCAAGACCACCACGATCGGCAAGATCGGTCGCCAGCAGATCGCCGGCGGGCGCTCGGTGGTGATGGCCGCCGGCGACACGTTCCGGGCCGCCGCCGCCGAGCAGCTGACCACGTGGGCCGAGCGCGCCGGCGCCGACATCGTGCGCGGCAACGAGGGCGGCGACCCCTCGGCGGTCATCTACGACGCCGTGCAGCGGGCGGCGGCCCGCGGCGGCGACCTCGTGCTGGGCGACACCGCCGGCCGCCTCCACACCAAGACCAACCTGATGGAGGAGCTCCGCAAGGTGCGCCGGGTCGCCGACCGCGACCCCGGCAACGTCACCGAGGTGCTCCTCGTCCTCGACGCCACGACGGGGCAGAACGGCCTGACCCAGGCGCAGCAGTTCACCGAGGCGGTCGACCTCACCGGCGTCGTGCTGACCAAGCTCGACGGCTCGGCCAAGGGTGGCATCGCCCTGGCCGTCGAGACGACGCTGGGGATCCCGATCAAGCTCGTCGGCCTGGGGGAGGGCATCGAGGACCTGGTGCCCTTCGACCCCGACGAGTTCGTCGAGGCGCTCTTCTCGTGACGGGCAGGAGATGACATGTTCACGATCCTCCGAGCGGGCTTCCGGACCGGTTGCCGGGCCGCCCGCCTCATCGGCCCCGGCCGCCTGCTCGTGCTGGGGCTCGGCATCGGCATCGGGCTGCTGATCGCCCCCACCTCGGGGGCCGAGCTGCGCGAGCGCCTGCGCCGCAAGCTGGAGGAGCGGGCCGAGTCGGCCGACGACCTGGCGATCGCCCAGCGGGTGCGCGAGGAGCTGGCCCAGTCGCCCCGGACCTGGCACCTGCCCCAGCCGGAGGTCGAGGTCGTCGACGGCACGGTCGTCCTCACCGGCCAGGTGCCGCACCTGAGCGGGCGCGCCGACCTCGAGCGCGTGGCCGCCGCCGTCGCCGGCGTCGTCGCGGTCGACAGCCGACTGACGGTCGAGTAGCAGGCCGGGACCCGCGGGCGCGGGCACTAGGCTGGGTGGCTCATGTTCGAGTCGCTTTCGGACCGCTTCGAAGGGATCTTCAGCCGGCTGCGCAGCAAGGGGACGCTGCGCGAGTCCGACGTCGACGAGGTCCTGCGCGAGATCCGCCTCGCCCTGCTCGAGGCCGACGTCAACTTCACCGTCGTCAAGTCGATGCTGGAGCGCCTGCGCGAGCGGGCGATCGGCGCGAAGGTCCACGAGGCGCTCAACCCGTCCCAGCAGGTCATCAAGCTCGTCAACGAGGCGCTCACCGAGGCCCTCGGCGGCGAGACGATGGCCATCCGGTACGCCTCGAAGCCGCCCACCGTCGTGCTGATGGCGGGCCTCCAGGGCGCCGGCAAGACGACCGCCACCGCCAAGCTGGCCCGCTGGTTCAAGCAGCAGGGCCGCAGCCCGCTGCTCGTGGGTGCCGACCTCCAGCGGCCGGCCGCCGTCGAGCAGCTGCGCACGCTGGGCGAGCGGGTCGGGGTCCAGGTGTTCAGCCAACCCGGCGACCCGGTGGCCACCGCCAAGGCCGGCGTCGACGAGGCCCGGCGCCTCGGCCGCGACGTCTGCATCGTCGACACCGCCGGCCGCCTCGCGGTCGACGCCGAGATGATGGACCAGGTCCGGCGCATCGCCGAGGCCACCCACCCCGACTACACGTTCCTGGTCGTCGACGCCATGACCGGCCAGGACGCGGTCACCGTCGCCGAGTCGTTCAACGCCACCCTGGCGCTCGACGGCGTGATCATGACCAAGCTCGACGGCGACGCCCGGGGCGGCGCGGCGCTGTCGGTGAAGGAGGTCGTCGGCAAGCCGATCGCCTTCGCGTCGACGGGGGAGAAGGTCGACGACTTCGACCTGTTCCACCCCGACCGGCTGGCCAGCCGCATCCTGGGCATGGGCGACGTGCTCACGCTCATCGAGAAGGCCGAGCAGGTCTACGAGAAGGAGCAGGCCGAGGAGGCCGCGGCGAAGCTCCTGGGCGGCGGGTTCACGCTCGACGACTTCCTCGAGCAGCTCCAGCAGGTCCGCAAGATGGGCCCGCTGCAGAACATCCTCGGCATGATGCCGGGGGTCCCGAAGGAGCTGAAGCAGGCCCAGGTCGACGAGCGCCAGCTCAGCCGGGTCGAGGCCATCATCCGCTCGATGACGCCGATCGAGCGGGCCGACCCCACGATCATCGACGGCTCGCGGCGCAACCGCATCGCCGCCGGCAGCGGCACCCAGCCGGGTGACGTCAGCCAGCTGGTGAAGCAGTTCCGCGAGATGCAGAAGATGATGAAGCGCATGCCGGGGCTCTCCCGCCCGGGCGGCGGCAAGAAGGGTCGGAAGGGCCGCAAGGGCCGGTCCGGCGGTGGTCGGGTCACGCCTCCGGGCGGCGGCCGCGTCACCCCCAAGCAGCCCTTCACGCTGCCGGGCTTGAACTAGCCCGGCACTCTGCCCCAAAATCGCAGGTCGCCCCGCCGGGGCGCTATCCACCGAAGCTCACCGAAGAAGGACGTACGAAGTGGCCGTCAAGCTCCGCCTCATGCGGATGGGCAAGAAGAAGCAGCCGACGTACCGCGTGGTCGCGGCCGATGTCCGTTCGCCCCGTGACGGCCGGTTCATCGAGATCGTCGGGACCTACAACCCGCGCACCGAGCCGTCCGAGATCCGGATCGACAACGAGAAGGCCGTCGCCTGGCTGTCGAAGGGCGCCCAGCCCACCGACACCGTGCGCAAGCTCCTCGAGGTCTCCGGGGCCTGGGCCGAGTTCAAGGGCGAGGCGCCCGCCTCGTCGTCCGCCGCCTCCTCGTCCGCCGAATGAGCGAGGTCTCGTCGCCCGAGGCGACCGACACCGACACCGCGGCGGGCGGGAACGACGCGCCGGCCGGTGACGGCGTGGCCCCCACGGCGCAGGCCGTGCTGCGGCACGTGGTCGGGTCGCTGGTCGAGGACCGGGACGCCATCCGCATCGACGCCGAGACCGGCGGCGCCACGCCCCGCCTGACGGTGCGCGTCGGCCGCTCCGACATGGGCCGGGTCATCGGCAAGCGGGGCCGGGTCGCCCAGGCCATCCGCACGGTCGTGCGGGCCGCCGCCGTGCGCGACGGCACCGACGTCGAGGTCGAGTTCGAGGACTAGGCCGTGTCCCCTCCTCCCTCGCTGGTGGAGGTGGGCCGCATCACCCGCCCGCACGGGCTGCGGGGTGAGGTCGTGGTCGCGCTGACGTCCGACCGCGAGGAGCGGGTGGCCGTCGGCGCCCGGCTGGAGACCGACCGCGGCCCGCTCGTGGTCGCCTCGGCGCGCCGGGAGCACCGCAAGGGCGAGACCCGTCACACGGCCCAGTACACCCAGCACTGGATCGTGGCGTTCCGGGGCCACGAGGGCCGCGACGCCGCCGAGGCCCTGCGCGGCCTGGTGCTGCGCGCCGAGCCCATCGACGACCCCGACACCCTGTGGGTCGACGACCTGGTGGGGTCCACGGTCGAGCTCGCCGGCTCCGGCGAGGCCGTGGGCACCTGCGTCGCCGTGGTCGCCAACCCCGCCGCCGACCTGCTGGAGCTTGACTCCGGGGCGCTGGTCCCGGTCGTCTTCGTCGTCGACCACGCCCCCGGCCGCGTGGTCGTCGACCCACCCGAGGGCCTCTTCGACCTGTGAGCGCCCTGCGCATCGACGTCTTCACGATCTTCCCGGCGATGGTCGACGACTTCGCCGCGCAGAGCCTGCTGGGCAAGGCGCGGACGGCCGGGCTGCTCGACGTCCGGGTCCACGACCTGCGGTCCTGTGCCACCGACGTCCACCGCTCGGTCGACGACGCCCCCTTCGGTGGCGGCGCCGGCATGGTGCTCATGCCCGAGCCGATCTTCGCCGCGGTCGAGCAGGTCGAGCCGCCCCGCCCCCTCTTCTACCTGGGCCCGGCCGGCCGCCGGTTCGACCAGGCGACGGCCGAGGAGCTGGCCGCGTCGGGCGGGTTCAGCCTGCTGTGCGGCCGGTACGAGGGCGTCGACGAGCGGGTCCGGGAGCACCTGTGCGACGACGAGCTGTCGCTGGGCGACTTCGTGTTGTCCGGCGGCGAGGTGGCCGCCATGGCCGTCCTGGAGGCCGTGGGGCGGCTGGTGCCGGGCGTCATGGGCAACGAGGCCTCGGCCGACGACGAGTCGTTCGCCGACGGGCTCCTCGAGTACCCCCACTACACCCGGCCCGCCGACTTCCGGGGTTGGACCGTGCCCGAGGTCCTGCGCAGCGGCGACCACGGCCGGATCGCCCGCTGGCGGCGCGCCCAGGCGCTGCGGCGGACCATCTCACGACGCCCCGACCTGATGGCCGCACGCGGCGGGCTGTCCGCGGCCGATGTCGCTTTGCTGGCCGAGTTCGAGGAGGGATAGCCTCTCGCGTCCGCCTTCTCTGGCGGACAAGCCCCTTCTCCGTTGGAGAGCGACGCGCCATGAACCCCACCGATCTCGTCGACCAGACCAGCCTGCGCAGCGACATCCCCGACTTCGCGCCGGGCGACACACTCAAGGTGCACGTACGTGTCATCGAAGGCCAGAAGGAGCGCGTCCAGGTGTTCCAGGGCGTGGTCATCGCCCGAGCCGGCTCCGGCGTCCGCGAGACCTTCACGGTCCGCAAGGTGAGCTACGGCGTCGGCGTCGAGCGCACGTTCCCCCTGCACACGCCTACGATCGCCAAGATCGAGGTCGTCACCCGCGGCGACGTCCGCCGCGCCAAGCTCTACTACCTGCGCGACCGCATCGGGAAGGCCGCGAAGGTCAAGGAGAAGCGCGACGGCTGACGGCGCGCCGGCGGGCGCTCGGTGCCCGACCTCGGTCGACGTCGGCTTCCCAGGCACTAGGGTTCCGGCATGAGCACCGAGGACCTCGAGCGCTACGAGGCCGAGATCGAGCTCCAGCTCTACAAGGAGTACAAGGACGTCTGTCCGATGTTCTCCTTCGTGGTCGAGACCGAGCGCCGGTTCTACCTGGCCAACGAGGTGCGGCAGAACGTGCGCTCCGAAGGTGGGCGCACCTGGGTCGAGCTGGAGCTGAAGGACGCCTGGGTGTGGGACATGTACCGCACCAGCCGCTTCGTCCAGTCGGTGCAGATCGTCACCTTCCGCGACGTCAACGTGGAAGAGCTGCCGCCCAAAGAGATGTGACCCGGGGCCGGCGGCGGCTGGGCATCGCGGGGGAGGACCGGGCGGCGCAGTGGTACGCCGCGGCGGGCTACCAGGTGCTGGCCCGCAACTGGCGGGGCGACGGCGGCGAGATCGACCTGGTCGCGGCCGGCCACGGCGCGCTCGTGTTCGCCGAGGTCAAGACCCGGTCGTCGAGCCGGTTCGGCCTGCCGGCCGAGGCGGTGGGGCCGGAGAAGCAGCGACGCCTCCGGGGCCTGGCGGCCCAGTTCCTCCGGGCGCACCCCGGCGTCGGCGGTCGGATCCGGTTCGACGTGGTGGCGATCCTGGAGGGCCGGTTGCAGGTGATCGAGGCCGCGTTCTGATGCGCCGGGTGCCGGTCGGCGCCCAGGGTCGGGCCCCGGGGCCGGGCGACGCCGCCGGTGGCCTCGCCGATGGCAGGCTGACCGCCGCGTGATGGATGTCTACGAGGCGATCTTCCGGCGCCGCGACGTGCGGGGCCAGTTCACCGGCGCCCCGGTCGACCCGGCGGTGCTGGAGCGGGTGCTGGGGGCCGCGCACGCGGCGCCCAGCGTGGGGCTGACCCAGCCCTGGGACTTCATCCTGATCGACGACGACCAGGTCCGGAAGGACTTCTGGGCGCACGTCCAGGAGGAGCGCGAGCGCTTCGCCGCCACCCTCGACCGGGAGCGGGCGGCCGTGTTCGCCGGCATCAAGATCGACGGGGTGCTGGAGTCGAGCCTGTCGGTGGTGGTGACCTACGACCCTGACCGGGGACGGCCCGCGGTGCTGGGCCGCAACACCATCGACGACGCCGGCCTGTACTCGGTGTGCCTCGCCATCCAGAACCTCTGGCTGGCGGCCACGGCCGAGGGGTGGGGCGTCGGTTGGGTGTCGTTCTACGACGAGGCGTTCCTGGCCTCGCTGGTGGGGCTGCCGTCGTCGGTGCGGCCGGTCGCCTGGCTGTGCGTGGGGCCGGTGACCCATCTGGAGGCGACACCCGACCTCGAGCGGCACGCCTGGCGCACCCGGCGCCCGCTGGCGGCGGCGATCCACCGGAACCGCTGGTCGGGCTGACACCTCGCCGGCCTCGCCGGGCGTCGCGCGCGAGGCCCGGCGTGACCTGCGGTGGAGCGCGAGACTGCTCCCGTGGGCGGCGATCGGTGGCGGCGACGCAGGGACAGGTACTGGTCGCTGGCGGGGCTCTGCAGCTTCGGCCTCGCCGCCTGGGCGGGGTTCCTCTACATCGGCGTGCGGTCGGGGCGACGGGCGTGGCAGGTGGCCGCCGGCCTGTACGGCGTGGGTGCCCTGGTCGTCGTGGGCATGGCGGTGACCCGCTCGGGGTTGCCGGTGCTGGTGGAGTGGCTGGTGCTGCTGGCGCTGTGGGCCGGGAGCAGCCTGCACGCGGTGGCGGCCAACCGCCGGTGGACGGCGTGGCTGCTGGCGGAGCCGGGTGCGGGGTCGACGCCGCCATCCGCGGCCGGGGTGGGCGGCGTGGACGGCCTGGCCGGCGACGTGCTGGAGGAGCCGTGGGCGACGTTCGTCCGCCACGCCGAGGCCCTCGACGAGCGCTTCCGGAGCGCGGCGGCGCAGGTCGTGGCCGCGGGTGGGCTGGTCGCCGACGTGGAGCGGAGCGTCGACCTGGTCCGCCGGCTGGCCGGCCACGGCCAGGTGCTGGTCACGGCGTGGCAGGGGATCGACCTCGACGCGGTCGACGCCGGGCTGGCGACCGCCCGGGAGCACCCGGACGAGGTCGGCGACCCGCTGGTGGCCGCACTGGAGGCGCAGCGGGCGGCGGCCGACCGGATCAACCAGGTCATCGCCGAGGTGATCGAGAGCCTGCGCCGCATCGACCGGATGCTGGCGGAGGTGGTGGCGCGGGTGGAGGACCTGGCGGTTCGGCGCGACGACGCCGGCGCGGGTGGAGCGGGTGGCACGGGTGACGCGGCCGGCGGGGAGGGCGGCAAGGGCGACGGCGACGGCGAGGTCGTGGTGATCGACCTCACGGCGCTGCGGGTGATCCTCGACGAGGTCGACGCCTCCGGCCTGGCGGAGGCCGGCCCGCCGGACCTCGCCGGGCTCACGGGCCCGTCCGACCGGCCGGGCGTGCCGGGATAGTCGGGGCGACCGCCCGACCGGGGCTCACTCAGCGAGGGGCGCGGCCGGGGCGGCGGCGGTGGCGGTGGTGCCAGCAGGCGTGGTGCCAGTGGCGCCGCAGGTCGGGCGCCTCCCGGGGCACGACGACGAGGTGCCCGGTGCCGGGCGGGATGTCCTGGTTGCAGCCGGGGCAGATGTAGCGCTTGGTGGCCTGGTAGGGCTGGATGCGCCGGACCTCGACGTCGTCGTCGGGAGCGGCCGGCACGGCTCAGCCGAGGAGCGCCCAGATGACGAGGGCCGCGCACACGACCAGCGCGGCGGCGACCATCACGTAGTCGGCGTAGGAGCGACGTTGTTGGCGGAAGGGGTTGAAGCCCACGAGAGGACAGGTTAGTGTTTCGACCACTCTCATCGGAAACACGCTTCCGTTGAGCAGTTTCGGTGGCATTAGGCACCCTCCATGATCCACTCCGTTCCCTGGAGGGAGAGCCATGCTCGCCACCGTTCCGTCCGCCACCCTGCACGGCGTCGAAGGCCGCCCGGTCCGCGTCGAGGTCCACGTCTCCAACGGGCTGCCGGGCTTCCACGTCGTCGGCCTGCCCGACGCCACCTGCCGCGAGGCCCGCGACCGGGTCCGGGCGGCGCTCCTGGAGAGCGGCCTGAAGTGGCCCACCAGCCGGGTCACGGTGAACCTGGCCCCGCCGTCGGTGCGGAAGTCGGGGGCGGGGCTCGACCTGCCGATCGCCGTGGGCCTGCTGGCCGCCGACGAGCAGCTGGGCCTGCAGGCGTTGGAGGACCGGTCGTTCCTGGGCGAGCTCGGCCTCGACGGCAGCCTCCGGCCGGTGCCGGGCGCGCTCCCGCTCATCGACGCCTTCACCACCGCCGAGGTGGTGGTGCCGCCGGGGTCGGTGCCCGAGGCGCGCCTGGTCGGGCGCCACCGCATCCGCAGCGCCGAGCACCTGCGCACGCTGGTGCCGGCCCTGCGCGGCGAGGCCGACTGGCCCGACCTGCCGCCGCCCCGCCCGCCTTCACCACCGCCGCCCGAGCCCGACCTGGCCGACGTCCGGGGGCAACCCGCGGCGCGGATGGCGCTGGAGGTGGCGGCGGCCGGTGGGCACCACCTGCTGATGGTGGGGCCGCCGGGGGCGGGCAAGTCGATGCTGGCCCGCCGCCTGCCCGGGCTCCTGCCCGACCTGTCGCTCGACCGGGCGATGGAGGCCACCCGCATCCACTCGGCCGCCGGGCTGCACCTCCCGGGCGACGGCCTGCTCCGGCGGCCGCCGTTCCGCTCCCCGCATCACAGCGCCTCGGCGGTGTCGCTCGTGGGCGGCGGCAGCCACACGATCCAGCCCGGCGAGGTGTCGCTGGCCTCGGGCGGCGTGCTGTTCCTCGACGAGCTGGGCGAGTTCCCCGCGGTCGTGCTCGACAACCTGCGCCAACCGCTGGAGGAGGGGGTCATCCGGATCGCCCGGGCGGCCGCCAAGGCCACGCTCCCGGCCCGCTTCCTCCTGGTGGCGGCGATGAACCCGTGCCCCTGCGGCCAGGGCGGGCCACCGGGTGCCTGCCGGTGCTCCGACGCCGCCCGCCAGCGCTACACCCGGCGGGTGTCGGGGCCGCTGCTCGACCGGTTCGACCTCCGGATCGAGGTCGGCCGGCCCGACGCCGCCGACATGCTGGCCACCGCCCACGGTGAGCCGACGAGCGACGTGGCCGCCCGCGTGGCGGTGGCCCGGGCCCGGGCGCAGGAGCGGGGCGTCGAGGCCAACGCCGAGCTGCGGCCGTGGCAGATCGAGCTGGCCGCCCCGCTCGACGCCGAGGCGCAGCACCTGGTGGAGCGGGCGCTCCGGCGGGGCCGCCTCACCGGCCGGGGCCTGGCCGGCGTCCGCCGGGTGGCCCTCACGCTCGCCGAC
>DATCLV010000511.1:0-2087 GCA_036563745.1 Acidimicrobiales bacterium
CTCGGCGACGTCGTCGGCCCGGGCCGCCGCCACGTCGTCGGCCTGGCGGGCGGCGCCCTCGGCCATGTCGTCGATGTGGCTGCGCCAGCCGTCCGCCACGCCGCGGGCCCCGCCACCGCCCGGGACCGCCGTCGCCACCTCCCAGGCGTCCCACAGGCCCCGTTGCCAGGTGAACTGCGCCCAGTAGTCGTCCCAGGCGGCGTCCGGGTCCTCCAGCAGGTCGGCCGTCCCCCGCCCGTGCTCCGGCACCAGCGTGAGGGAGTCGACCACGCCGAAGGTGACCCAGAACCCCCATCCGAACCCGAACGACAGCAGCGCCGTGATCGCCAGCACCACCAGCGCCTGCTCCACGAGGCTCAACCCGTCCCACCACTCGGCCAGCCCGCGCAGCAGGTTGGCGAGGAACGCCCCGTCGAGCGCCGGCGCCGCAGCCGCCGCCACCCGGTCGCCGTACGCGGCGTCGAGCACCAGCACGACCCCGGCCACCAGGGCGGCCACGGCCAGCGCCCACGCCGCCCGCCCGACCCACCCCGGTCGGTGCCGCTCCCGCTCGGCGACCTCGGCCAGGTGGTGGCCCCGGCGGCGCCGCGCCCGCAGGTAGGCGCCGGCCACCAGCCAGCGCCGGAACCGCCGCGCCCCCCGACGGCGGGCCTCGGCCGCCTCGCCCGCCGCCACGGCGACCGCCACGCCCCTGGCGTCGGTGGTGACCCACCGCCCGGTGGTGGGATCGAGACGGGTCACCGAGCCGTCCGACCCATGCCACTGCCCTGTCGTCGGGTCGAGCACGCGGGTGACGGGAGGCTCCCTCCCCAGCGCCCACGTCGACAGCACCACGTCCCGGGCGACCGTGGCGACCACCGGCCCGGGCAGCGACCGCACGGCGGTGGGTGTGGGCAACGGCGGCAGCGCCCCCGCCACGGCGGCGAGGCGGCGGGTGTCGAGCACCACCGCCACCACCAGCAGGCCGGTCAGCAGCGGCGCGGCGAAGCGGCCCCTGCCCCACAGCTCCCACGCCCGGACCAGCCACCCGGGCGCCTCGACCTCGTGCTCCCAGGCCAGCGGGGGCAGCTCGAACCCTTCCGGCAACCGGTCGCGATCGATCCTCGGCAGGTGCTCGTCGAGGTCGAGGTCGCCGAAGGGACGGTTGGCGACGTCGTTCATCATCGCGTGGTCGACGACGACCATGGCGAACAGCGCCAGCGGCACCAGCAGCACCGGCGGCCCCCAGCGCCGCCGCAGCCTGTAGGCCAGGCCGATGCCGGTCGCGACCAGCGCGCTCAGCACGGCGTGGCCCGCGAACCAGGCCTCGTCGGCGAGGTCGAGGCGCCACGCACCGGGCAGCCAGGTGAACCCGTAGGCGGCCTCCGGCCCGTGGCTGCCGGTCAGACCGAGCAGCACCTCACCGAGGCTCGTCGTCGTCCGGGTGGAGGCGGCCAGCGGCCGGATCCCGTCCTCCACCACCTGGAAGCCCAGACCGGCGGCGTAGCCCAGCAGGAGGAAGTCGACGACGGCGAACCCCTGCACCCGGCGCCGGGCCAGCACCAGCACGGCGGCCACCGGCAGCAGCTTGAGGGTCTCCTCCACCGGGCCGGCGACCAGCACGGCGCCGTCCTGGAACTGCACCTCGGCGCCCACCAGGTCGGCGACCGGGCCCTCCAGCCAGCCGATCGGCAGGGCCAGGGCGCTGCCGGCGCTGAAGGTGAGCGCCACCGCCCGCCACGACAGGGTCCGGCTGCGGGCGGCGACCACGACCAGCCCCAGCCCCGCGTATCCCCACAGCCACAGGCGGGCGCCGTCACGCCACGCCGGGACCGTCGCCCAGGCGGCGACGAAGCCGACCAGCGTCACGCCCAGCCATGCCACGCCGAGCCGCCGTACCAGCCGGGCGAGCGTCGGTCGGCGGCGCAGCCAGGCCCGCCGGGCCGCCGACAGCCGGGCCCAGACGTCGAACCCGGTCATCGAGGGAGCCGTCCCCTCCGCCAGTGCCCCGACCATCGCCTCGACCACCCCGTCCGTGCCGCACCGCCTCCGCGCGACCCCGCCCGAGGCTACGGCATCGACCGCCTGCGCCGAGCGGCACCGGTGAG
>DATCLV010000517.1:0-11920 GCA_036563745.1 Acidimicrobiales bacterium
ATCGGCGACGGCAAGTTCGGCTTCCCGTTCGGCCCCCAGGTGGGCCTGCGCTACGCCGACCGCGGCGGCCTCGTGCCGCAGGGCATCTCCGCCGAGATGATCGCCGAGAAGTGGGGCCTCACCCGGCAGGACGTCGACGCCTTCGGCCTCCGCAGCCAGCAGCGCGCCGCCCAGGCCCGTGACGAGGGTCGGTTCGAGAACGAGATCGTCCCCGTCAAGGTCAAGCACCGCGACAAGGACACGGGCGACGTGACCGAGAGCGACGAGCTGGTCACCGCCGACGAGGGCATCCGCGAGACCTCGATGGAGGCCCTGGCCAACCTGAAGCCGGCCTTCAAGCCCGACGGCATCGTCACCGCCGGCAACAGCAGCCAGATCACCGACGGCGCCTCGGCCACGCTGATCATGAGCGAGGAGAAGGCCAACCAGCTGGGGCTGCGCCCCCGGGCCCGGTTCGTCTCCTTCGCCCTCGCCGGCGTGGACCCGGTGATGATGCTCACCGGCCCGATCCCGGCGACCGAGAAGGCGCTGGCCAAGGCCGGGCTCACCGTCGACGACATCGACCTGTTCGAGGTCAACGAGGCGTTCGCCACCGTGGTGCTGGCCTGGCAGCAGGAGACCGGCGCCGACTTCGAGAAGGTGAACGTCAACGGCGGCGCCATCGCCCTCGGGCACCCGCTGGGCTGCTCGGGCGCCAAGCTCACCGCCACGCTGCTCAACGAGCTGGAGCGCACCGGCGGCCGCTACGGCCTGCAGACGATGTGCGAGGGCGGTGGCCTGGCCAACGCCATGATCATCGAGCGCCTCTAGGCCGCGCCGACCGGCCGCAGCCGATGGCTACCGGTGGCAGCCGGTAGCGACCGGTAGGGACACGGCCCGGTCGCCCGCTCACGGAGCGGATCCGACCGGGCCAACGATCGAGGGGGAGGGGCGGCGGGTGGGCCGCCCTCCCTCTCGGAACGCGACAGCGACACGAGCACGGGGGGAACATGCGGCGATTCGTCGTGGCGGCGATGGTGGTCGTGCTGGCGGGCGTGTGGCCGGTGGGGGTCGACGCCGCGCCGAGGCCGGGCGGGGACGACGCGGGCCCGGCGCCCTGGCTGGTCCGGCCGGGGGTCGAGCAGGTGACGGTGACGGGGGCCGAGCCCCACCAGCCGCTCACCCTGTGGTCGCACCCCCGCAACCGTCCGAAGCAGCGGCTGCTCACCCTGCTCGCCGACGAGCACGGCCAGGCCCACTTCTCCTACCTGCCGGCCGAGCACATGACGCTCCAGTCCGGCCCCGACCTCGACCTCGGCGACATCGAGGGCGTCGAGCGGGGCGGGGTCGTCACCGCCGGCCGCTACGTGATCCGCGACGACTCGCAGCGCCCCGCGCTGTCGACGGCCGTGTTCGAGGTGCTCGGGCGGGACGACGTCCCCGACCCGGCGCTCTACGACCGCCAGCGGCTCACCGCCGCCACCCCCGACATCCTCGGCAACCCCAAGCCCGGCGCCCCGCTGGACCAGGGGTTCAACTACCTGGAGATGCGCGACGGCGTCCTGCTGAGCGCCATGGTGCGCTTGCCCGACGAGGCGGTCCACGGTCCCGGGCCCTACCCGACCGTGATCGAGTACTCCGGCTACGGGACCTCCAACCCGGCCAACGAGGAGCCCAGCAGCCGGCTGGCGCGGGCCCTCGGCTACGCCACGGTCAGCGTGAACATGCGGGGCACCGGCTGCTCCGGGGGCGTGTTCGACGTGTTCAACCCGGCGCAGATGGCCGACGGCTACGACATCGTCGAGATCGTGGCCCGCCAGCCGTGGGTGCTCCACGGCACGGTCGGGATGGTCGGCCTGTCGTACTCGGGCATCGCCCAGCTCTACGCGGCCGCCACCCAGCCGCCGCACCTGGCCGCCGTCACGCCGCTGTCGGTCATCGCCGACCCGTGGCTCCAGCAGTACCCCGGCGGCATCTACAACAGCGGCTTCACCCGCCAGTGGCTGGCCGAGCGCGACCGCCAGTCGGCGCCGGGCGGGTCGAGCTGGGTGCAGCGCCGCATCGACGACGGCGACCAGGTCTGCGCCGGCCACATGGCGCTGCGCAACCAGAACCTCGACTTCGAGGCCTTCGGCCGGGCCCTGCGCACCTACCACCCGATGGCGTCGGCCCGCGACCTGCGCCGGCTCGTGGCCGACATCTCGGTGCCGGTGTTCCTGGCCGGCGCCTTCCAGGACGAGCAGACCGGCGCCCAGTTCGCCACGATGCTCGACGACTTCACGAGCACCCCGCAGCTGAAGGTGGGTCTGTGGAACGGCCGCCACCCCGACGGGCTGAGCCCCGTGAACGTGGTCCGCTGGTTCGAGTTCCTCGAGTTCCACGTGGCCCAGCGGGTGCCCCGCATGCACCCGGTGCTGCGGGCGTTCCTCCCGGTGGTGCTTGCCGACGAGTTCGACCTCGCCGACGCCACCATCGAGCCCGACCGCTGGTACGACACCTACGGCGACGACTACGCCGCCGCCCGCGCCGCGTACGACGCCGAGGACCCCGTGCGGGTGATCTTCGAGAGCGGCATCGGCGCCAACGAGCCCGGCGAGCCGGGTGGCACGTTCGAGCGGACGTTCCCCACGTGGCCGGCGCCCGGGGTGGCGCCGACCACCTGGTACCTGGCGGCCGACGGGAGGCTGCAGGCCGAGGCGCCGCGCCCGCGGCGGGGCGACGGCGTCGACAGCTTCCGGTTCGACCCCGACGCCGGGCAGCGCCGCTTCTACCCCGACGGCGCCTACCCGCTCATGGCCCGGCTGTGGACCGGCGCCGACTGGTCGCAGTTCGCGGAGGGCGACGTGCTGTCGTACCTGACCGAGCCGCTGGCCGAGGACACCGTGATCGCCGGCCCCGGCTACGCGAACCTGTGGGTGGCGAGCGACGCCACCGACGTCGACGTCCAGGTGTCGGTGTCGGAGGTCCGGCCGGACGGGGTCGAGTACCTGGTGCAGAACGGCTGGCTGAAGCTGGGCCACCGCGCCCTCGACCGCAGCCGGTCCGACGAGCTCACCACCACCCACTTCTTCACCGCCGAGCGCTACCAGCCGCTGCGGCCGGGGAAGTTCGTGGAGGCGCGGGTGGAGATCCCGTCGCTGGCCCACGTGTTCCGGGCCGGCTCGCAGCTGCGGCTCACGATCTCGTCGCCGGGCCGCAACCACGCCACCTGGGCGTTCGAGGCCCCGGACTACGGCGGCGCCGAGCCCGTGCAGCAGGTGGCCCACACCCGGGACCGCCCGTCGGCGCTGGTGCTGCCGGTGCTGCCGGGCGTCGACGTGCCCAGCGTGGCGCCGGCACCCTGCCCGAGCCTGCGGGGGATGGCCTGCCGGCCCTACGAGGCCCGCACCAACGTGGTCGTCGACGACGGGCGCGGCCACGGGCCCGGCCGCCCGGGCGGCCACCACGGCCCGGGTCGCCCCGATGGGCACCACGGGCACGGTCGTCCCGACCGGCACGGCGTCCCGTGCGGGCACGGCCGCCTCTACTGACCTCGAACGCCCGCCCGCTCCCGCTCAGCCGGCCGATCGGACCGGGCCGACCAGGCCGACCGGGCCGTCCTGCCCCGGAGTTCCGGTCGCCTCACTCGTAGAGCGGGGCGACCAGCTCCATGTCCTCCTGGCAGTGCCGGGGCGGCTCGGGCACCTCGTCGTTGGCGGCGGTCATCCGCACCTCGGTCCCGCAGATCGAGCAGCGGTAGGTGAGCCGCACCTTGCGCAGCTCGCCCGGCGGCGGCGGCTCGGCCACGGGGGCGGCGAAGCCCACCAGCAGGCGGTAGCCGACCCGCATGATCAGCCCGACCGCCAGCACCGCCACCACGACGGCGAGCGGGTTGGCCCGGGTGATGAGCCAGAAGACGACCCCCAGGGCGACGAGCGCGACGAGGGCTGAGGACGAGATGGGGGATCGCCGCATCGGGCCCATCGTAGAACCCCTGGTCACCACGTCGATCCCCCTTTCCCACAACCTGTGGACAAGGTTGGGGAGCGTAACAGCGGTGTAACTCGTGCCACGCGGCGCCCACCCGAGGTGGCGAGATCACGACCGGCTGCGGTCGCGGTGCCGCTGTGGGCGCCGGCCGGTGACCGAACGTGCAGCCGCGCTACCGGTACTGGGTGGCGACCATGATCCCGGCGCAGATCGCCGCGAGGCCGATCCCCAGGTTCACGTTGCTGGTGCCGTTGGGCAGCACGCCGAGGTAGTTCACGAAGATCAGGATCATGCCCACGCCCAGCAGCGAGAACATGAGCACGGGCACCCACATGGGGCTCGACTTGTACTCCCGGGGGACCGGCGGGGTGTAGCGGGTGGACGCCGTGGGGCGGTGCTCGCTGGGGGTCGTGCCCTTCTTGGGGGTGACCCGTCCGCCGGCCACCCGACGCTTGGCGGGCTTGGCCATGACCGGTCACCCTAACAAGCGCGGCGATCCCGAGGGATTCGGCGCGCGGTCTGCCACGCTTTGGGGATGGCGGCGCTTCCCGACGTGCTCGCGGCCGTCGACCTCGGGACCAACTCCATCCACCTCGTCGTCGCCCGCGTCGAGGGCTCGCGCTTCGAGGTGATCGAGCGGGAGCGCGAGATGGTCCGGCTGGGCACGCCCAGTGCGTCCGACGACGAGATGCGGCGGCTTGACGCCGCAGCCGTGGACCGGGCCGTCGACGCCCTCAAGCGGTTCCGGCAGCTGGCGTCGGTGTCGACCGACCGGCTGCGGATCGTCGCCACCTCCGCCGTGCGGGAGGCCGAGAACCGGGGCGAGCTCCTCGCCCGGGTCCGCGACGAGGTGGGCGTCGAGGTCGAGGTGATCTCCGGCTTCGAGGAGGCCCGCCTCATCCACCTCGGCGTCCTCCAGGCGCTCCCGGTGTTCGACGACCGGCTGCTGGTGGTCGACATCGGCGGCGGCTCCACCGAGGTGGTGGTCGGCCGGCGGGGCGACGTGCTGACCTCCCGCAGCTTCAAGCTCGGCGCCATCCGGCTCACCCAGCGGTTCTTCCCGGGCGGCGAGGTGGTCAAGGGGTCGGTGAAGGCGTGCCGGTCGTTCGTGCGGTCGACGATCGCCACCTTCGCCCGCGGCGTCCGGGCGACCGGGTGGGACGTGGCCGCGGGGTCGTCGGGCACGATCGGCTCGGTGTTCGAGATGGCCGCGGCCCGCCGCGACGGCCCGCGGCCCCGCACCTTCAACAACTTCGCGATCGGCCGCGACGAGGTGGAGGCCGTGGTGCGGGAGCTGGTGGCGCGGCGCACGCCGGAGGAGCGCCGGGAGCTGAGCGGCCTCGACGACCGGCGGGCCGACATCATCGTCGCCGGGGCGCTGATCCTCGAGCAGGTGCTGGCCGAGCTCGGCATCGAGGAGCTGCGGTTCTCCGATTACGCCCTCCGGGAGGGCGTGCTGCTCGACACGTGGCGGCGCACCCACGGGGGCTCGCTCCACCACCTGTCCGACCTCCGGCGCCGCAGCGTCGAGCACCTGCTGGAGCTCATGGACGAGGACCCGGCGCACGCCCGGCACGTGGCGCGCCTGGCGCTGCGGCTGTTCGACGAGACCGCGGCGCTGCACGGCCTGGGCGACGACAGCCGCGAGCTGCTGGAGGCCGGGGCGCTGCTGTGCAACGTGGGCCTGTTCGTCTCCCACTCGGGGCACCACAAGCACAGCTACTACGTGATCCGGAACAGCGAGCACCTCGCGGGGTTCACCGACCGTGAGGTCGAGCTGATCGCCCAGGTGGCCCGCTACCACCGGAAGTCGCCGCCCGCCAAGCGCCACGACGCCTTCGCCGCCCTGCCCCCGGAGGACCAGCGGCGGGTGCAGCTGCTGTCGGGTCTGCTGCGGATCGCGGTCGGGCTCGACCGCAACCACGCCGGCCGGGTGGTCGACGTCCGCTGCACGGTCGGCGATCGCCCGGCGGGTGAGGGATCCGTCACCGGCGGCGGCGCCGGCGACGCCGCCGACCAGGGGCGACGCGTCGACGACGGCGGGGCGCCGCTGCTGATCGAGGCCGTCCCGCGCGACGGTGACGCGCCCGACCTGGAGGTCTTCAGCGCCCGGCAGCGCAGCGAGCCGCTGGCCGACGCGCTCGGTCGGCCCGTCACGGTCGAGGCGGCAGGAGCGACCCCGGCGGCGGCCGTCCAATAACATCCCGCCGCCATGGGCAGGAACCTGGGGCTGGGCGACAAGCTCCGCGCGGGCGTCATCGACACGCCCCTTCGCATCTGGTCACATCCGTACACCCGCCACGAGCGGGTTCGACGCCTGGGGCGGTGGCTGGGCTGGCAGGTCTGGGAGCGCACGGCCCGCCGGCCCCGGACGGTGACCTTCCACGGCGACGTCCGGTTGGTGTGCCACCCGCACGACCACGTGGCGTCGCTGGCCCTCTACCACGGCCTCTACGACGTCGAGGAGATGAGCTTCCTCCTGGCGTGGCTCCGGGCGGGCGACACGTTCCTCGACGTGGGCGCCAACATCGCCCCCTACTCGCTGCTCGCCACCTCGGTGGACGGGGTGCGGGCGGTGGCGTTCGAGCCCGACGAGGTGGGCCGCCGGCGGGCCGCCGCCAACGCCGCCCTCAACGGGGTGACCGACCGGCTGGAGCTGGTGGCCTCGGCGGTCGGCGACCACGACGGCGACGCGCTCTTCACCGACGACCACCAGCCCACCGCCCACCTGATCGACGATGCGGCCGCCGCCGACGACCCGGCCGTCGAGGACCGCCGCCGCGGCCGCAAGGTGCCGATCGTCCGCCTCGACTCCTACGAGGCCGACAACGACCTCGGGCGGGTCGGCCTCGTGAAGGTGGACGTCGAGGGCCACGAGCTGGCGGTGCTGCGGGGCGCGGCCCGGCTGCTGGAGCGCCACCGGCCGGCGCTCATCCTCGAGGTCAACGACCCGGTCGCCCCGCTCGCCGAGTGGATCGACCGGCACGGCTACGTGCCGGTCCGCTACGACCGCGACCGCCGGACGCTCGAGGCCCGGGAGCGGCCGTCGGCCCGGGGCGGCAACGTGATCCTCGTGCCCGACCTCGACGCCGCCCGGGCCCGCCTGGCGGGCGCCGCGGGCGGCGCGACCCCCTGAAAATCCCCAGCTAGGACCGCCGACCCGCACCGCTACGCTCCTGCCGTGCCCCGCATCCTGGTGATCGACAACTACGACAGCTTCGTCTACAACCTCGTCCAGTACCTGGGGGAGCTGGGGGCGGAGCCGGTCGTGCACCGCCACGACGCGCTGACGCTGGCGGAGGTCGAGGCCCTCGACGTCGACGGCGTGCTGATCTCGCCCGGTCCGGGCCGCCCCGAGGACGCCGGGCTGTCGAACGACGTGATCCGCCACTTCGCCGGCGTGCGCCCGGTGCTGGGTGTGTGCCTGGGGCACCAGTGCATCGGCCAGATCTACGGCGGCCGGGTGGTGCGGGCGCCGCAGGTGATGCACGGCAAGACGTCGCTGGTCCACCACGACGGCGCCGGGGTGTTCGCCGGGCTGCCGGACCCGTTCGAGGCCACCCGCTACCACAGCCTCGTCGTCGACCCGGACTCGGTGCCCGCCGAGCTGGAGGTCACGGCCTGGACCGACGACGGGGTGGTGATGGGCCTCCGCCACCGCGAGCACGACGTCGAGGGCGTGCAGTTCCACCCGGAGTCGATCCTCACCCACGCTGGGCACGATCTGCTGCGCAACTTCCTGGCGCGCGCCGAGGGCGCCGAAACCCGGCGCGCAGAGTTGCCAACATGACACTCAACTTCCTACACTGCCTCACGTTCAAGTAGGTCTCTTCTCAGACAAGTCGTCCCACGGAGGCAGTTCACATGCCCAAGGCAGTCGGCATCGACCTCGGCACCACCAACTCCGTCGTCGCGGTCCTCGAGGCCGGTGACCCGGTGGTCATCCCCAACGCCGAGGGCTCTCGCACCACGCCGTCGGTCGTCGCGTTCGCGAAGAACGGCGAGGTCCTGGTGGGTGAGGTGGCGAAGCGTCAGGCCATCACCAACCCGGACCGCACGATCCGGTCCGTCAAGCGGCACATGGGCACCAACTGGTCGATCGACATCGACGGCAAGGCCTACAAGTCGCAGGAGATCTCGGCCCGGACGCTGCAGAAGCTGAAGCGCGACGCCGAGGCCTACCTGGGCGACACGGTCACGCAGGCCGTCATCACCGTGCCCGCCTACTTCGACGACGCCCAGCGGACCGCCACCAAGGAGGCGGGGCAGATCGCGGGCCTCGAGGTGCTGCGGATCATCAACGAGCCCACCGCGGCCGCGCTGGCCTACGGGCTCGACAAGGAGGGTGAGGCCGAGCAGACCGTGCTCGTGTTCGACCTCGGCGGTGGCACATTCGACGTGTCGATCCTCGAGATCGGCGACGGCGTCTTCGAGGTGAAGGCCACCCACGGCGACACCCAGCTCGGCGGCGACGACTGGGACCAGCGGATCATCGACTGGCTGGTGAACCAGTTCAAGGCCGCCCACGGCGTCGACCTGTCGGCCGACAACATGGCCCTCCAGCGCCTCAAGGAGGCCGCGGAGAAGGCCAAGATCGAGCTGTCGCAGGTCCAGCAGACCCAGATCAACCTGCCGTTCATCACGGCCACCAACGAGGGGCCGCTCCACCTCGACGAGCAGCTGTCCCGGGCCAAGTTCCAGGAGCTGACCGCCGACCTGCTGGAGCGCTGCCGCCTCCCGTTCGACCAGGCCATCAAGGACGCCGGCCTCACGAAGGACCAGATCGACCACGTGATCCTGGTCGGTGGCTCCACCCGCATGCCCGCCGTGCAGGACCTGGTGCGCGACCTCACCGGCAAGGAGGCCCACAAGGGCGTCAACCCCGACGAGGTCGTGGCCGTCGGCGCCGCCATCCAGGCCGGCGTGCTGAAGGGCGAGGTCAAGGACGTCCTCCTGCTCGACGTCACCCCGCTGTCGCTCGGCATCGAGACCAAGGGCGGCGTGATGACCAAGCTCATCGAGCGGAACACCACGATCCCCACCAAGCGCACCGAGGTGTTCACCACGGCCGACGACATGCAGCCGTCGGTGGAGATCCACGTGCTGCAGGGCGAGCGCGAGATGGCGCAGTTCAACAAGACGCTGGGCAAGTTCCAGCTCGTCGACCTGCCGCCCGCCCCGCGCGGCGTCCCGCAGATCGAGGTCACGTTCGACATCGACGCCAACGGCATCGTCCACGTGTCCGCCAAGGACCGGGCGACGGGCAAGGAGCAGTCGATGACGATCACCGGCCAGTCGTCGCTCGGCAAGGACGAGATCCAGCAGATGATCCGCGACGCCGAGCAGCACGCCGAGGAGGACCGGCGTCGCAAGGAGGAGGCCGAGGTCCGCAACCAGGCCGACACGCTCGTCTACCAGACCGAGAAGCTGCTCAAGGAGCAGGGCGACAAGCTGTCCGGTGACGAGAAGACCTCGGTCGAGCAGCGCCTCGACGACCTGAAGTCGGCGCTCGCCGGCTCCGAGATCGAGGCGATCAAGAACGCCACCGAGGCGCTGATGACCGCGAGCCAGACGTTCACCCAGAAGCTGTACGAGGCGGCCGCGTCGCAGGACGGCGGTGCCGGCGGCTCGTCGGGTGCCGCCGGTGCGTCGCAGCCGACCGACGACGACGTGGTCGACGCCGAGATCGTCGACGACGAGGGTTCGTGACGTGCCTGACGACATCCCGGTGAACGAAGGAGGCCCGCCCGAGGGCACCGAGGCCGCGGCGGCCGGGGGCGACCCCGCCGCTGCCGGCCCCACCGGTGCCCCCGGCGAGGGCGGCAGTACCGAGGGCGCTGTGCCCGATCCCGCCGACGCGCCCGCCGGGTCGGGCTCGTCCGACGCGCCCGGCGGCGCCGACGCCACGGCGGCCGACCCGCCCGGCGACGGCTCGTCCGACGCGGGCGGCGAGGCCGGTGCCGGCGAGTCCGCCGAGCAGGGCTCGAAGCCGTCCGACGACGCCGACCTCGACGCCGCCGCCCAGGTGGTCGAGGGCGACCTCGCCCAGCTGGCCGCCGAGCGCGAGCAGTTCCTCGAGGCCTACCGCCGGGCCCAGGCCGACTTCGAGAACTACCGCAAGCAGGCCCAGAAGCGGCAGGAGGAGGCCGTCGCCCGCCAGCTCGGCGCGCTCGTGGAGCGGCTGCTTCCGGTGCTCGACGCGTGCGACGCCGCCGCGGCCCAGGGCGCGGCCCAGGCCGTCGAGCCCATCGTCACCGCCCTGTTCGGCGCCCTGGAGAAGGAGGGCCTCGAGCGGGTCGACCCCAAGGGCGAGCCGTTCGACCCCGCCGTCGCCGAGGCCGTGGTCCACGAGCCCGGCGGGGGTGGCGCGCAGGTGGTCGCCGACGTGCTCCGCACCGGTTACCGCTGGCAGGGCCGCCTGCTCCGGCCGGCCCTCGTGAAGGTGACCGACTAGGAGCGGGCGATGGCTCCCCAGCGCGAGTGGTTCGAGAAGGACTACTACCGGATCCTCGGCGTGTCGGAGAACGCGACCGCCAAGGAGATCAAGAGCGCGTACCGGAAGCTGTCGCGCCAGTACCACCCCGACGCCAACCCGGGTGACGCCCACGCCGAGGAGCGCTTCAAGGAGATCTCGGCGGCCTACGACGTCATCGGCGACGAGGCCCGGCGCAAGGAGTACGACGAGGTGCGCCGGCTCGGCCCGATGGCCGGGGGCATGGGCGGCATGGGTGGTCCCGGCGGCGCCGGCACCTTCCGGTTCGACAACATCAGCGATCTCTTGGGTGGCCTGTTCAACCGCACCCGAGGGGGAGCCGCCGGCCCCACCGCCACCCGGGGCACCGGTCCCCACCGGGGGCAGGACCTCGAGGCCGAGCTCCACCTCGACTTCGAGGACGCGGTCCGGGGCATCAGCACCACGCTGCACCTGACCAGCGAGGCCGTGTGCAGCACGTGCCACGGCTCCGGGGCGCGCCCCGGGACGACGCCCCGCCAGTGCGTCAACTGCGGCGGCCGGGGCGTGATCGACGAGAACCAGGGGTTCTTCAGCTTCTCCACGCCGTGCCCGGTCTGCGGGGGGCGCGGGGTCACCATCGACGACCCGTGCCCCACCTGCCGGGGCTCCGGCATCGAGCACCGGCCCCGCGAGGTGAAGGTCAACATCCCGCCGGGCGTCCAGGACGGCCAGCGCATCCGCCTGCGCGAGCGCGGCGGGCCGGGCCGCAACGGCGGCCCCCCGGGCGACCTGTACGTCACCTGCCGGGTCTCGCCCCACCGCCTGTTCGGGCGGCGGGGCGCCGACCTCACGCTCACGGTGCCGGTCACGTTCCCCGAGCTGGTGCTGGGCGCCGAGGTGCCGGTGCCCACGCTCGACGGCGGGACGGTGCGCATCAAGGTGCCGCCGGGCACGCGGTCGGGCCGCACGTTCCGGGTCAAGGGCCGCGGCGTGACGACGAAGAAGGGCAAGGGCGACCTGCTGGTCACCGTCGAGGTGGCGGTGCCGCAGAAGCTGAACGACGCCCAGCGCAAGGCGGTCGAGGCCCTGGCCGCCGCGTCGGCCGGGCAGTCACCGCGCGAGGGGTGGGCGCAGTGACGGTCCACGCGGGGCGTGGGCACACGTGCGGACAGGAGGTGATCGGTGATGGCCAGCCGAGGTAGCGATCGCACCCGGGCGGTCTACGTGATCTCGGTCGCAGCCGAGCTCGCCGGGGTGCATCCCCAGACGCTGCGCATCTACGAGCGGAAGGGCCTGGTCGACCCGGCCCGGACCGCGGGCGGCAGCCGCCGCTACAGCGACGAGGACATCGCGATGCTGCGTCGCATCCAGGACCTCACCAACGAGGGCCTGAACCTGGCCGGTGTCCAGAAGGTGCTGAAGCTCGAGGCCGAGGTGGCCCGCCTGCAGGCCGAGATCGAGCGGCTGCGCAGCGAGTCGGCCGCCGCGGTGGCCGCGACGCACCGCCAGTACCGGCGC
>DATCLV010000521.1:0-4034 GCA_036563745.1 Acidimicrobiales bacterium
CCGGCGAGGGCAGGGTGCTCGACGAGGGGCTGTCGGCGCTCCGCCGTGAGGTCTCGGCGCTGGAGCTCGACCGCCGCGCCACCGACACCGACCGGGCCGAGCGCCTGGATGAGCTGGCGGCGCTGCTCGACGCGGCCTACCACGCCACCCGCCGGACGGACCTGCTGGAGGAGGCCATCGCCGCCGAACGCCGGGCGGTCACGTTCCTCGAGCCTTCCGGTGCGCTCGCCGATCCGCCCGACGAGCTCCGCCCGCTCCTGACGAGCTGCCTCAGCCGCCTCGGGGTGCTGCTGATCAGGAGCTTCGAGAACACCGTCGACAACGAGACCTTCAAAGAGGCAGGGATGCTGGCGAACCGGGCGATGCAGCTGGCGGGCGCCGAGCTCTCGCCCGAGCTCAGCGCGAACGCCGCTGTCGTCACCCGGCGGATGGCCGAGACCGTCAAGGACCTCGAGCTCTTCGAGGTGGCCGTGACGCTGCAACGGATCGCGGTCGAGGAGACCCCGGCCGACCACGTCACCCGCCCGGCCCGCATCGCCGTCCTGGTGCAGCTCCTCGTCGAGCTCTGGGACGAGCAGCAGGAGGACGCGCTCCTCGACGAGGCCTGGGCGGCCATCGAGAACGCGCAGCCCAAGAGCCCGTTCGACCAGGTCGACCTCGCCCGGATGCGGGCGCGCATCATGCAGGCGCACCCCCGGAAGCCCCACAGCCCCGCCGACATCGTGGACGTGCTGAGCCCCGCGCTCGAGACCGCGCAGCGGTTCGGGGCGGCCGAACCGGACATCACGCGGCGGCGCAACATCGCCCAGCGCTTCGACGGCCTGCTCGGCGAGCTCGTCGTCAAGCTCGTCCAGGCGGGCGACCTCGACCAGGCGATCCGGCGCATCGAGGACGAGCGCATCTGGCTCCCGGCGCCGCCCGACGGCGCCGTCGCCGTCGCGGGCACGACGGAGACCCGCACGATCCCGGTGGCATGGGTGGCCAGTGGGTGGGACGTGACCGCGGTGATCACCACGGTCGACCACGCCACCTACACGTCGCACCTGATCGAGGTGCCCCGCACCAGCATCCAGCAGTGGGTGCTGTTCAACACCATCCTGCAGTCGTACCTGAGCGGGCAGGGCAAGGCGTCGCCCCAGGCGGAGCGCGAGAGGACCGTCACCTCCGTCTTCAAGCTCATCGACCTGCAGTGCTCCATCGCCACCAAGGTCGCGGCGACGTTCCCCCGCGTGGAGGAGCTCCTCGTGGTGCCCGTCGGCATCTGCGAGCTGCTGCCCTTCACGGCCGCCCAGCGGGGCGACCGGCACCTCATCGACGAGACCGCCCTCACGATCGCACCCAGCCTCGCCTGGGCGCGTGCCGCCCGCCGCCCGCGACCCGACGGGCCCAGCTTCGGGGCCTTCCACCCCGGCACCGCCAACGACCTGGCTCGCCACGTCGAGACCGGGAAGGAGCAGTTCGCCGGGCTCGTCGGCGGCACCGTCCTCGATCGCGCCGCCGACCACGAGGTGCTGGCCCGCTTCGACGGCGCCGCCGTCGCCCACTTCTGCTGCCACGGCCGCTTCGACGAGCGCGACCCGTTCGAGAGCTACCTCGAGCTCGACCCGCCCCTGAGCGTTCGTGACGTGCTGCAGCAGCCCTCGGCACCGTGGCTGGTCAACCTCGCCGCCTGCTCGACCGCCATCCACGACCTCCACGCGAGCGAGCAGCACATCTCCCTCGCCACGGCGTTCCTCCTGCCGGGAGCGTCCCACGTGCTCGCCAACCTCTGGGCGTCCAGCGCCCAGGCCGGCACGATCTTCGACCGGGCCTTCTACGGCCACCTCGCCGACGGTCTGCGCCCGGCGCTCGCCCACCAGCGCGCCGTACGGCAGGTGCGGGACGAGCTCACCGCGCTCCACGGCGAGTCCCACCCCTTCCTCTGGGCGCCGTTCACCCACTTCGGCTCGCCCTGGTGACCCGGGTGCACGCCGGCCGGCGGATCAGGTGACCTCGTAGGCGAGGGCGCCGGTGATCCGGAGCGACTCGACGACGGCGGCGACCTCCGCCGGCGACGCCGGCAGGTCGCGCAGGACGTGGCGGGCGGGGACCTCGCCGACCGCCTCGGCGAAGTCGGCGTGCATCTTGCGGGTCGCCGGCTCGTCGGTGAACTCGTGCCCGACCCGGGTCGCCACCCGCTCGACGCACACGTCGGCGGGCGGGAGGAGCACCGCGTCGTCGAAGCGGTCGAGCCCCGTCGCCCCACCGAAGGTCGACAGGAACCAGGGGCCCAGCACCCCGTCGTAGACCGTCGTGTACCCGCCGCGCGCGTAGGCGCCCGCGGCCGCGCCGGCCGCCACCGTCACCACCGTGTTCTGCTCCCGGGACTCCGGTCGCCACGGCTCGATCGCGCCCCGGGCCAGGAACGCGAAGAACCGGTCGCCCTCCACCAGGACGCTCCGCTCCGCCCGGTCGGCCAGCTCCCGGGCGACCGTCGACTTCCCCGCCCCCGGGGGACCCGTGACCACCAGCAACGACGCCATGCCCCATCGTCCCAGCGAACGGCGACGCCACCCGAGCCATTTGTCACCCGATCGCTTCACCTGGCGCCGTCACCTGGCCCGTCACCTGATCGCCACAACACCCGGGGCCACATGTCACCACCGCCGACCGTGGCCGGCGCCACCACCGCCGGTAGACAGGTGCCGGCTCGGGCACGGCGCCCGGGCGATGACGAAGGGACAGGCATGAGAACCATGAGGCGGACCTTCGGGGCGCTGGCGATGGCCGCGGCCGGCGTGCTGGCGCTTCCCGAGGTGGGATCGGCCCAGCAGCAGGAGCTCCTCCAGGCCCGGATCTCCCCGACGGTGGTGACCCCGACCGGCAAGCCGGTGCTCGAGTCGATCGACGCGTGCCTGCGGAGCGCGAGCCTCCCGCAGGTCAACGTGGTGGTCACCTCCCCGTCGGGCGAGGTCGTGGTCGACCAGTACCACCTGGTCGACACCACGGAGCCGGGCGTGGTCGTCGACGCGCAGGGCAACTGGTCCGTGGAGCTCCAGCTGCGGGACGCCGACGGTCAGCCGACCGGCGAGCCGTTCCCGGAGCTCGGCGTCTACACGGTGCAGACCGACTGCGTCACCACGTACCAGCCCCGGGCGCGCATCCCGTACAACGACGTGAGCTTCGAGGTCGTCGAGACCGTGCCGCCCGCGACGACGGCGCCGGCCCCGCCGTCGACGACACCCACGACGCCCGAGGACCCCGCACCGGCGCCCGGGGCGCCCGACGCACCGGTGCCCGACACCCCGGCGCCCGCGACCCCGGTGGTGCGGGAGCCCGACTTCACCGGCTGACCCCCACCACCCCGGGGGCATCCCTGGCCCGGGCCCCCACGGCCCGGGCCTCGCCGCGCCGGACGCGCGGGCAGCGCCGCCCGCGCGTGCTGCGTCAGTCGTCGGGGGTGGCGGCGCGGTGGCGGGCGGCGGCCTCGGCCGCGGGGTCGAAGCCGGCGACACCGGTGTGGTCGAACTCGGCGGCCTGCTGGTCGATCCAGCGGGTGTGGGCCTCCCACGCCGCCTGCTTGCTGGTGCCGAGCGCGGCGCCGATCTGCGACCACGAGGCGCCGACCGACCGCGCCAGCCGCACGTCGAGCTGCCGGCCGTACCCCGCCTTGCGGATGATCACCTCGCCCAGCGCCAGCAGCTCGAAACCAGCTCCCGGGCCCGCTCCCCGAACACCTCCACCGGTACCCGCTGACCAGACCGGCAGGCCGGCGCCGCGCCACCACCGGGTCAGTCGCGCTTGCCGTAGCCGAGGGCCTCGACGATCTTGCCGTCCCGGACCCGCATGAGGTTCACGCCCCGGTAGTCCTGGGCGCCGGTGACCCGCCAGCGGACGACGGCCCGGTCGCCCGCCACGTCGACGTGCTCGGGCCGGAAGCTGATCGTCGGGTCGGTGGCCAGCCCCCGCCAGCCCGCGAGGCACTGGTCGTAGCCCTTCCACACGTTGCCCTCGGGCGCCGGGCCGACGCCCTCCATGACGCAGTCGTCGCCGAT
>DATCLV010000542.1:0-12190 GCA_036563745.1 Acidimicrobiales bacterium
GCACCACTCGGCCCGGAAGTCGACATGACCGGCACCGGGGAGGCGAGCACGGCCTCGTCGAACGTCGTCGCCGCCTGGTCGGTGGCGGTGGCTGCGGTGGTCATGGCGGCAACGTACGAGCCGTCGCGTGGTCCGGGGTCAAGGGCTCCCGGCCCCGCCGACCGGCCGGGCCACCCGCAGGTCAGCAGTCGAACACCGACCAGCACAGGTGGTTCCGGAGGCGCTGGTCGTCGAGGACCAGCGCCCGGATCGCTGCGGGGAGCCGGTCGCGCTGCCACCGGCACTCGCGGCGACCGGCCTCCTCGGCCTCGCCGGTGGGCGCCGCGGCCCGCACGGCCTTGATGGCGTACGCGGCGGCACCGAGGTTGTGGGCCGCCACGTGGGCGACCACGGCGGCCTGGCCGGCGGCGAAGGCGGCGTGGCGGGCGGGGCCCTGCAGCACCCGGGCCGCCGCCATGGCGTGGCCGCCCGCGGCGCGGGAGTCGGACATCCGGATCTCGCCCCGTGCCCAGGCCCGGATCGCCTCGACGGCTTGGCGGGGTCGGGGGTCCGACGGCCGCTCCGCCTCGAAGAGTGGCAGGACGTGCTCGGCGCAGGTGGCCGCCCACAGCCCGAGGAGGTGGTGGTCCGGGTCGGTGAGCGTGCCGCCCCGCCGGATCGTGACGAACCGGGGGTCGCGCTCCTTCGGCAGGATCACCTCCCCCACCCTACGGCGGGCCGTGGTGCCGGATGTTTAGCCTCTGTGCTAAGCATCGGGCATGCGCACGCCTGTGACGTCCCTGGCCCACTACCGCGTGAAGGAGGGCTGCGAGGACCAGTTCCTCGAGATCCTCGACCGGCACGAGGCCACCCTCCGCGAGCTGGAGCTGATCACCGACCGCGAGGCCGAGCTCTACGTCGGCACCGAGAAGGGGGTGGACGGGCCGCTGATCGTCGAGCTGTTCGACTGGGTCGACGAGGACGCCGTCGCCCGCGCCCACACCCACCCCCGGATCAGCGGCGTGTGGGAGTCCCTCGCACCGCTGTGCGAGGAGCGGGGCGGGCGGCCGATGTTCGAGTTCCCCACCCTCCGGCGGCTCGACCGCGGGTGACGCCACCCCCGGGCGGCAAGCCGCCCGCCGGGCTCCGGGACCTCGACGACATCGACGCGGTGTTCGGCGCCCTGGCCCACGCCACCCGCCGCCACATCCTCCAGGTCCTCGCCGCCCGCGACGGCACGATGACCGCCGGCGACCTGTCCCGCCGGTTCGCCCACTCGTGGCCCACCACCACCCGCCACCTCTCGGTGCTGGTCGACGCCGGGCTGGTGTCGGTGACCCCCGTGGGGCGGGAGCGCCACTACCGCCTGGAGCGCCAGCGGCTCGGCGACGTGGTGGCCCTGTGGCTGGGCAGCGTCGGCTTCGAGCTCCGCCCGGCCCGCTGCACCGTCGTCGGCGGCCCGGGCCCGTGAGGGCCTGCCCTGCGGGTCGGGACGCACAGGGCAGACCCGGGGCCCGCCTCACCGCCGGCACCGCCGGCGCCGACGCCGCGCGTGAGGCCGGATCGCTCGGCGTGCCATCCCGGCGTCGTACGCCACCAGCGCTTTCGGCGTCCGGCATGGTGCGGCGAGCGGCGTCATCCGGCCGGAGAGATGTGGGCCATGCTGCGCAGGACACGGCCTAGTTGGGGGTGCGGCTGGCGGCCGTCAGCTCGGCGACCGCGTCCCGGCCGGCGCGCCGGGTGTCGGGCAGCGCCTCGAGCGCCGGCGGCGGGAGGTGCCGGACGATCAGGTCGACCTCGTCGTCGGTGCCGACCACGTCGAGGAAGCCCAGCTGGAGGTGCCGGCCGACCTCCGGGGCGGTGGTGACCGCCACCTGCGAGAACGCCGCCCAGTCGTCGTCGCTCACGTGCGCCCGCAGCGCCGGGAACAGGACCACCTCCTCGTCGTCGAGGTGCCGGTGGACCAGGTCGCGGACGGTCGTGGCGGCCCTCAGGGCCGCGGTCCCGCCCGCGCCACCGGGGTTGTCGGGCGTGCCGGCGACGTCGGCGATCTCGGCGATGGCCAGGTCGGACAGCGCCGCGTCGAGGCGCCGGTGGTCGTCGCTGAGACGGCCGAGCGGACCGACCAGCCCGGGGTCGGCGGCGACCAGCCGGGGCCAGAGGTGGTCGTCCTCCAGCCGGTGGTGGTGGTCGAGCGAGGCGACGAGGAAGTCCCGCAGCTCGGCCACCGCGGCCGCCGGCACCCGCCCGCCGGCGGACCCGAGCAGGTCGACGAGCAGGGACGTCGCCCGCCGCTGGCCGTTGTGGATCAGGCTCGTCTCGACGACCGAGGGAGCGTCGGGGAGCTGGGGCATGGGTGCGTGACCTCCTGGGGTGGGGAGCCGGCGTCGCCGCCACCCCCAGGCTCCGCAGCGGGCCGGCCCGGAGGAATCCCCCGATCGGGGGATTACGGCCCTCGCCGGCGGGAAGCACGCTGGTGACATGCCGAGCGCCGCCGAGCTTCGCCGTCGGCGCGACGAGATCGTCCACCGGGCCGGTCGCGCCACCTCCGCCGCGGAGATCTTCGCGGCGGTGTCGTCGCCGCTGCGCGCCCTCGTGCCGTTCGACGCCGCGGCGTGGCTCGGCACCGACCCCGGCACCGGGCTGCCGACGTCCCCGGTGCGGATCGACGACCTCGACGGCATCTCGTCGTCGATGTGCGCCACGCACTGGCAGCGCGAGCTGCTGGTCGACGACGTCAACCTGTTCCGCCACCTGGCCCGGAGCGACACCCCGGCCGGCGCGCTGCGGGCGACCGTCGACGACCCCCGCCAGAGCCCCCGCTACCGCCGCTTCGTCGCGCCGCTCGGCTTCCACGACGAGCTGCGGGCCGTGCTGCGGGTGGGCGACGCGCCCTGGGGCACGGTCACCCTGTGGCGGCGGCCCGGCGCCGGCCCCGACGGTGGCGCCTTCACCTCCCGCGAGATCCGGCTGGTGGCCGACCTGACCGCCCCGCTGGGCGAGGCGCTGCGCCGCCAGGCCCGGCCCACCGACTGCCCGGGCGCCGGTCCGGGCGCCGGTCCGGGCGCCGGTGACGGGAGCGGCCCGGACCGACCCGGACTGCTCCTCTTCGACGGCGACGGCGCCCTGACCTCGATGAACGACGAGGCCCGGGCGTGGCTGGAGGAGCTCGGCCCCGAGCCCGGCGTCACCACCGACCACGGCGACGTGCCGCTGTGGCTGCTCGTCACGATGTACCGGGCCGCCGCCGTCCGCCACGGCGAGGGCGACGGCACCGCGCGCACCCGGGCGCGGACCCGGCGGGGTCGGTGGCTGGTGTGCCACGCGTCGTGCCTCCGCCGGCCCGACGGGGGCTTCGGGCCCGTCGCCGTGATGATCGAGCCCGCCCAGCCCGCCGCCATCGCCCCGATCGTGGTCGAGGCCTACGACCTGACCGAGCGCGAGCAGCAGATCGTCCGCCTCATCGCCCGCGGGGCGTCCACCGCCGAGATCGCGGGCGAGCTGTACCTGTCGCCCCACACGGTCCGCGACCACGTGAAGGCGATCTTCGCCAAGGCCGAGGTGTCCAGCCGGGGCGAGCTGACCGCCAAGCTCTTCGCGGACTTCTACAGCGATCGTCACTAGGTCGCCGCTCGAAGCCGCCCCCGATGCGGAGCCTGCTCCCCCCTGCGCGGGCAGGTTCGGCGTGCTGTGGCAGGCTCGACCGATGGCTGCCATCGACGCCGTGGTGTTCGACCTCGACGGGGTGCTCATCGACTCGGAGCCCACCTGGAACGACGTGCGCCGGCGGTTCGTCGAGGCCCACGGCGGCCGCTGGGTCGACGGCGCCGACCGGCGGATGATGGGCATGGCGACCCACGAGTGGTCCGCCTACCTGCACGACGAGCTGGGCGTGGCCCTACCGGCACCCGAGATCGCCGAGCAGGTGATCCAGGCGATGGCCGACCGGCACGCCCGCGAGCTGCCGCTGCTGCCGGGCGCCGTCGAGGCCGTGCGGCGGGTCGCCGCCCGGTGGCCGGTGGGGCTGGCGTCGTCGTCGCCGGCCCGGCTCATCGCCGCCACCCTCGCCGCCGCCGACCTGACGTCGTCGTTCGCGGTGGCGCTGTCGACCGAGGAGGTCGGGGCGGGGAAGCCGGCGCCCGACGTGTACCTGGAGGTCGCCCGCCGCCTCGGCGTCGCACCCGAGCGCTGCGCGGCGGTGGAGGACTCGACCAACGGCCTGCGCGCCGCCCGGGCGGCCGGGATGCGGGTGGTGGCCGTGCCCACCGAGTCGTACCCACCCGACCCCGACGAGCTGGCCCGGGCCGACGTGGTGCTCGGCTCGCTCGACGAGCTGACCGAGGCCGTCGTCGACCCGACGGCCTCACGGCCCTAACGCTCCTCGACGGTCGCGAGCTCGGGGTCGGTGGCGTCCTCCGTGACCCGGTCCAGCGCCTCGCCGTCGCCGTCGAGGGTGCCGTGCCAGAAGTCGAGGATGGTGCGGGTGACCAGCTCGTCGTGCTCCGACTCGGCGTCGGTGAACGCCGGCACGTGCGTGGCGCCGTGGAGCGTGACGAACCACTTGGGCGACTGCGCCTGCTCCCACGGCTCGCGGTCCCACTCGACGGGGACGTCGTCGGCGTCGCCGTGCAGGACCAGCAGCGGCAGGGCCCGGTCGAAGCGCAGCTCGCCGCCCCGCATCGGCATGGTCAGGCCGGCGAAGATCGTCACCGAGTCGATGCGGTCGTCCCGCGTGGCGGTGTCGAAGGCGACGGCCCAGGTGGTGGCGCCGCCGAGGCTGTGGCCGACGACCCCGATGGCCTCCGGGTCGACCAGGCCGTGCAGCGGGCTGTCCGGGTCCTCGTTGGCCGCCAGGACCTGGTCGATGACGAACGAGACGTCGCCCGGCTGCTCGACCACGTCGCCCACGTTGCCGAGCGCGTTGGGCACGTCCCGGTTGGTCAGGGGGAAGGTGGGCTGGGCGACGACGAAGCCGTCGGCCGCCCACATCGGCGTGGTCTCGGCGTACTCCTCGGGGTGGCCGGAGGCGCCGTGCGACATCACCAGCAGCGGGTAGGGCCCGCCGCTCGTGGGGTGGGCGATCCGGGTGACGATGGTGCGCTCGGGCTTCTCCGGCGCCTCGGCGGTGGGCGGCGTCGGCCGGGTGGTGTCGACCCAGGTCTCGTGGACGACGTCGACCTCCAGCGGCTCGTCGGGCGAGCCGGTCGCCTCGGTCGCCTCGCCCTCCCCGGTCGCGTCGGCCTCGTCGTCGTCCGACGAGCCGCAGGCGGCCATCGCCATGGCGACCACCGCCGCCACTGCCACGCCCACGAACCCCCGCCCCCTGCGCATCCGACGAACCGCCATCGATCCCCCTTGCCGTCGGGCGGGGACTGTACCGATGCGTTCCGCACGGAGCGAGGCCCGGAGCGCCCCACGACCAAGGGTGCGGGCGGGGCGATCACCCCACGACATCGAACCTGCCCCCGAAACGGGGAGCTGGCTCCCCGTTTCGGGGGCAGGTTCGGGGTGCCCGGCGCCGGCACCGGGGCGGTAGACCTCCGTCAGAGCTGCTCGGCGGCCGACGACCAGCCGTCGGTCCGCATCAGGCGCACCAGGAGGATCACCGGGACCAGGCCGACGGCCACGATCAGCAGCGCCGGGAACGCCGCGGTGTCGAACCGGGTGTCCTTGGTCGCCTCCCACACGGTGATGGCCAGCGTGTCGCCACCGAGGGGTCGCAGCAGCGCGGTGGCGGGCAGCTCCTTCATCACCTCGACCAGCACCAGCAGCGCTCCCGACAGCAGGCCCGGCCCCAGCAGCGGGAGGTGGACGTCGGCCAGGATGCGGGCCCGGTCGGCGCCGAGGGCGCGAGCGGCGTCGTCGAGGTTGGTGCTGATGCGCTGCATCCGGGCCTCGATGGCGAAGAAGGCCAGGGCGTGGAACCGCACCACGTAGGCGACCACCAGTCCCAGGATCGTGCCGGTGAACACCAGCCCCACGTCGAGGCCGAACAGCGAGTCGGCCCAGCGGGCGATCCGCCGGTCGAGCCCCACGAGCGGGACGAACACGGCCACCGCCACCACCGTGCCCGGCACGGCGTAGCCGACCGTGGCGAGACGGGAGGTCACCGCGCCGACCCGGGACCGGTGGACCCGCTGCCCGTAGGCGATCACCGTCGCCGTCGTGACCGCCACGACGGCGGCCACCACACCGAGCAGCAGGGTGTTGCGGGCCGAGCGGGCCAGGTCGGCGTCGACGCTCCCCTCCCGGACGGTCTCCACCGTCCACGCCACCAGCTGGGCCACCGGCAGGACGAACACCAGCAGCAGGAGCACGACCGGCCCGACCGGCGCCGCCCACCGCCGCCAGCCGGTCAGCGGCCGGGGGACGACGGCGTCGCCCCGCGCCAGCGACTGGTGGTAGCGGGCCCGGCCCCGCAGCGCCCGCTCGATCGTGACCATCGTCAGCGCCAGGCCGACCAGCAGCGTCGCCAGCTGCAGCGCCGAGTCCTGGTCGAACGTGCCGTACCACACCCGGTAGATGGCGCTGGTCAGGGCCTGGACGCCCAGGAGGTCGACGGCCCCGAAGTCGGCGAGCGCCTCCATGACCGCCAGCGTCGCCCCGGCGGCCAGGGCCGGGCGGGCCAGCGGGATCGCCACGTGGCGGACGGCCTGCCCGTAGCTGCGGCCCAGCGTGCGGGCGGCCTCGAACGCCTGGCGCGACTGGCCGAGGAACGCGCTGCGCCCCAGCACGTACACGTACGGGTAGAGGACACCGGTCAGCACCACGATGGCACCGCCCGACGTGCGCAGGCCCGGGATCTCGAGGCCGTCGCCCAGCAGGTTGGAGTGCAGCGGGCTGGCCAGCCCGTACTGGCCGAGCAGCACGAAGACCAGCACGTAGGCGGGCATCGCCATCGGCAGCACCAGCGCCCACTCCAGCCACCGGCGGCCGGGGAAGTCGTAGAACGACACGAGCACGGCGAGCCCGCCGCCCACCAGCAGCGTCCCGGCGCCGACCCCGACGCCCAGCAGCAGGCTGTTGCGCAGGGCCCGGGGCAGGAGCGTGCGGGCGATGGCGTCGAAGGCCTCGCCCTCGCCGACGAAGCTGGCGGGCAGCGCCACCAGCGGGCCGACCACCACCAGCGCCACGACCGTGCTGAGCACGGCCCACCCCGGCAGGCGGGGCCGGCGACGAGCCGCGGCCGGGCCCGGGGCGTCCTCCGCCCCCGCCGCGCCGTTCACCGGCGCCGAGGGGGAGCCGTCCACCGGCGCCGGGTCGGGGTCGGCTGCCGGCGGCGAGGAGGCCGGCACGGCCGGCATCAGTTCCACCCGACGTCGAGCATGAGCTGCGCCGCCTCCTCCAGAAGCGGGCCGGCCTCCTCGGCGGCGATCGGGTCGGTCACCACGTCGTCCCAGCCCGCCAGGTGCTCGGGGGCGGGCGCCTCCGGGTTGGCGGCGAACTCGCTGCCGGCGGTGAAGCCCTTCTGCGCCTCCACCGAGGTGAGGTACTCGAGCAGGGCGATCGCGTCGTCGCGCCGGTCGGTCCAGGTCACCACCCCGGCCCCGGACACGTTGGCGTGGGCGCCGGCGCCGTCCTGGTCGGGCCAGGCGGGGGCGACCGGGAACTCGGGGTCCTCCTTCAGCGCCCGGCCCAGGTAGTAGTGGTTGGTGAGGCCGAGGTCGCAGTCGCCGGCGGCGATGGCGGCGAGGAGCTCGCCGTCGGAGTTGATGATGTCGGGGTCGTTCGCCATCCAGGACCGCAGCAGCTCCTCGGTGGCCTCCCGGCCCCGCTTGGCGAGCATGTCCGCGACGAGCGACTGGTTGTACTCGTTGGCCGAGGTCCGCAGGCAGGTGCGGCCGGCGAACTGCGGGTCGCCGAGCGACTCGTAGCCGGTGACGGCGGCCGGGTCGACCCGCTCGGTGGAGTACACCGGCACCCGCAGCCGGGTGGTGAGCGCCCACCACGCGCCGTCGGCGTCGTGCAGCTCGGCCGGGACGTTGGCCTCCAGCGTGGGTGTCGTGACGCCCTGGAGCAGCCCGGCCTCCTCGGCCCGCCACAGGTTGGCGAGATCGGTGGTGATCAGCACGTCGGCGGGGGTGTCCTCGCCCTCGCGGCGCAGGCGCTCGAACAGCTCCGGCCCGGTGCCGCCCCGCAGCTCGACGTCGATGCCGGTCGCCTCCTCGAAGTCGCTGAACACGTCCTCGTCGCCGTAGTGGGACCGGCCGTTGTAGACGACCAGGCGAGGCCCGTCGTCGCGGGTGGCGACCACCGCCAGGCCGACGACGAGCAGCACCGCGACCAGCGCGATCACCGGGATGGGCCAGCGGAGTCGGATGAGGCGGGACAGCATCGCAGGGGTCCTCGACGATGGTTGGCGGCCTTGCCGCGGACGGATGGTTAGGAGGACTGAACGTCCACTGGACTGCCACCCTACGACCGGAACCGCTCCCGGAGGTAGGCTGCGAGACGTGACGGCGGACGCCCGCACTGCAGCCCGGACCGCTCCCGAGGCCACGCCCCTGCCGGCGCCGGTGCGCGGCGCGCTCCCGTCGCCCGACGCCGAAGCCGAGGCCGGGGCGACCGCCGAGGGCGTGCCGTCGACCCCGCGGGCCGCCGGCACCGTGAGCGCGCCGCCGGCGATCGAGGCGGTGGGCATCCGCAAGGCGTTCGGGTCCTCGGTGGCGGTGGCGTCCGCCTCGGTGACCGTGGCCCCCGGTCAGCTGGTCGCGCTGCTCGGCCCCAGCGGCTCGGGCAAGACGACCCTGCTGCGGGTGATCGCCGGCCTCGAGGCCCCGGACGAGGGCACGGTGGCGATCAACGGCCGCCCGGTGGTGGGCCCCGGCACGTGGGTCGAGCCCGAGCGGCGGCGGGTCGGGATGGTCTTCCAGGACGGCGCCCTGTTTCCCCACCTCACCGTGGCGAAGAACCTGGCGTTCGGCGAGCCCGCGCCGGGCCGGGTCGAGGAGTGCCTGGCGCTGGTGGGCCTGGCCGACCGGGCCGACGCCTACCCCCACGAGCTGTCCGGCGGCGAGCGCCAGCGGGTCGCGCTGGCCCGGGCCTTGGCGCCCGAGCCCGACGTGGTGCTGCTCGACGAGCCGTTCGCGTCGCTCGACGCCTCCCTGCGGACCACGCTGCGCGAGGACGTGGCCGCCATCCTCCGCCAGGCGGGGGCCAGCGCCCTCCTCGTGACCCACGACCAGCAGGAGGCGCTGTCGCTGGCCGACGTGGTGGTGGTGATGCGCGACGGGGTCGTCGAGCAGACCGGCACCCCCGCCGACGTCTACGCCACCCCCGCCACCCGCTGGGTCGCCGAGTTCCTGGGCGCCGCCGACGTGCTGCCCGGCGAGGTGGCCGGCGACGCCGTGGTCTGCGAGCTGGGCCGCTTCCCCGGCCGGGCCGGCCTGGCGGGCGAGGTCGAGGTGGTGGTGCGCCCCGAGTCGGTGGTGCTGCACCCCGCCGACGCCGGGCTCCCGGACGCCGCCGTGCCGGGCCGGGTGGTGGGCCGCTCGTTCTACGGCCACGACCAGCTGGTCCACGTCGAGCTGGCCAGCGGGCGTCGTGTCCAGAGCCGCTGCCTCGGCCACCGGACCTGGGCGGTCGGCCAGGACGTGGGGCTGGTGGTCGACGGGCCGGTCAGCGTGCTCGCGCCCGACGCGACGCCCGAGCCCGCCGCGGCCGCGTCGGCCGGCTAGCTCCGGGGTCCGATGGCGCCCGGCGCCTCTTCGCCGACGACCTCGGCCGCGTCGGCGCCGGTCGACCCTGCGCTCGACGACCGGGCGTCCGTCGACGACCCCGGCGCGCCCCCGGGCGGGACGGGCCCGGGCGGGCCGTGGCCCCGGCGGACGTGGGCGGTCGTCCTCGGGGTGTGCACGGTCGCGGCGATCGCCGCGCTGGCCGTGCCGGTGTCGCTGGCCTACGACCCGTGGGCCTGGCTGGTGTGGGGCCGCGAGGTCGTCCACCTCGACCTCGACACCACCGGCGGCCCGTCGTGGAAGCCGCTGCCGCTGCTGGTGGCCACCCCGGTGACGCTGGCCGGCGACCTGGCACCCGAGCTGTGGCTGGTGCTCGCCCGGGTCGGGAGCCTGCTGGCGCTGGTGGGCGTCTTCCGCCTGGCCGCCCGCCTGGCCGCCCCGGGCCCCGGCCCCGGCCCCGACCGCGAGGGAGGCACCGGAACCGGTCGGCGACCGGGCGTGGTCGCCGGGCTGCTGGCCGCCGGGCTGTTCGTCCTCACCCCCGACGGCGGCCCCCGCTACACCCGCCTGCTCCTGGAAGGGCACTCGGCGCCGGTCACCGCCGCGCTGGCGGTGTGGTCGATCGAGCGCCACCTCGCGGGCCGCCACGGCACCGCGGTCGGGCTCCTGGCCCTGCTGGCGCTCGACCGGCCCGAGGCCTGGCCGTTCCTGGGCCTCTACGCCCTCTGGCTGGGCCGCCGGGAACCCGAGCGCCGCCTGCTGCTCGCTGCGCTGCTGGTGGCCGTCCCGGTCCTGTGGTTCGGCGGCGACTGGTGGGGCTCCGGCTCGCCGCTGCACGGGGCCGACACCGCCCAGGTGTACGCCGACGACCCCGACCGCCTCGGCAAGGCCCTGGGCAACGTGCGGAACCTGGTGATCCTCCCGGTGTGGGTGCTGGCGCTGGCGGGCGCGGCGGTGGCGCGCCGCCGGGGCCGCCACCGCGATCGCCGTCGCCGGGACGTGGCGGCGCTCGTCGCGCTGGCCGCCGCCTGGCTGGCGCTGGTGGTGGGGATGAGCGCGGCGCTGGGCTACGCGGCGATCCCCCGGTTCATGCTCCCGAGCGCGGCGCTGCTGTGCGTCGCCGCCGCCGTGGCCGCGGCGGCGCTGGCGCGGGCCGTTCCCACCGACCGCCGGGCCGTGGGGGTGGCGCTGGGCCTGGCGGTGAGCCTGCCGTTCGTGGTCAGCCGGGCATCCGCGTTCGGGGCGCTGCTGACCGACGTGACCGACCGCGGCCGCGCCGGCGAGGACCTGGTGGCGGCGGTCCGGCAGGCGGGCGGCCTCGACCGGCTGGTGGCCTGCCCCGGCCCGCTGCGGATGAGCGGCACGACCCTGCCCCGCCCGGCGCTGGCCTGGGAGGCCGGGGTGCCGTTGCACGACGTGGTGGCGCTCGGCAGGCGCCCGGCCGGTGTGGTCCTGGCGACCGCGGGCAGCCGGGCCGACGAGCGCCTCGCCGCCCAGGTGGAGGCCGGCGGCACCGACGACGACGGCGGCGGGACCGGCGCAGACGATCGGCCGGTGCTCCTGGCCCGCCACGGCGGGTGGGCCGTGTACGCGGTCGGTTGCCCGGCACCGGCGGGGCCCTGACCTGCGTAGGTCCGCCGGAGACTCGGCATGAGGGTCGCCTAACTCTCTAGAGTCGGCCGGGTGATCAACCTCTCCGTCGTCGTGCCGGCCACCGACAGGCCCACGACGCTGGGTTCCTGCCGGGCAGCCATCGAGGCCTCGACCGACCCGCCCGACGAGCTGATCGTGGTCGACGGCCCACCCTCCCTGTCGGCCGCCGAGGCCCGCAACGCCGGCGTGGCCCGCGCCACCGGCGACGTGGTGGTGTTCGTCGACGCCGACGTCGAGGTGCACCCCGACGCACTGGGCCGCATCCGCGCCGCGTTCGAGGCCGACCCCGGCCTCACCGCCCTCCACGGCTCCTACGACGACCGGCCCCGGGCCCGCACCACGGTGTCGGCGTTCCGGAACCTGCTGCACCACCACGTGCACCACCACCCCGGCCGCCGGCCGGTCGAGACGTTCTGGACCGGCCTCGGGGCGGTGCGCCGGTCGGCGTTCGAGGCCGTGGGCGGCTTCGACGGACAGCGCTACCCGCACCCGTCGATCGAGGACATCGAGCTGGGCCACCGCCTCGTCACCGCCGGGGGCCGGCTGCGCCTCGACCCGGCCGTCCAGGGCACCCACCTGAAGCGGTGGACGCTGCGGTCGATGGTCCACACCGACTTCGCCCGGCGGGCCGTGCCGTGGATCGCGCTCCAGGTCCGCACCCGCCGGCTGGCCTCCACGCTCAACTGCGGCTGGCCGCACCGGTTGAGCGCCGCCGCCTGCACCGTCGCCCCGCTGGCCCTGGCGCTGGGCCTGCCGGCCGCGGCCATGGCGGCCGTCGTGGCGTTCGTCGGGCTGAACCGCTCGTTCCACGGGCTGCTGGTCCGGCGGCTCGGCCCGGCCCGAGCCGTCGCCGGGGTGGCCCTGCACGCACTCCACCACAT
>DATCLV010000546.1:0-2972 GCA_036563745.1 Acidimicrobiales bacterium
GCACCACGGCCAGGGCGTAGGTCGGGTGGCCGAGGAACGTGCTCAACCGCATGAGCTGGCTGATCTCGACCATCAGGAACCCGAGGCCGATGCCGCAGAAGTAGAGGTAGTACGGCGTCCGGCCCCGGTGCGAGGTCTGCCGGCCGATCTGGTACAGCGGCCCGCCGATGCAGACGGCCGCCAGGATCAGCACGGCCACGGCCAGCGCCGCCAGCACGACGACCGACCGGAACACCTGCTTGTTGGCGGGCAGGTCCTGCCGGATCAGGTTGCCGAGGTCGGCCATCTGGAAGAAGAACGGCTTGTCGTCCGTGGGCGGCGAGATGTCGGCCTTGACGACGTCGAGGTTGGGGCCGGGGCCGCCGGGCTGGACCAGCTCCGCGAACGGGAACTCGCCGTTCTCGTAGGTGGGTGTGAGGACCGGCGTGAACTGCATCTCCTCGGCCACTTCCTCGGCCTTGCGCAGCTGGTCCTCGGTGAACGGGTTCTTGCTCACCATGATCGTGCCGACGGTGGCGCCCACCGGGCCCTCGGGCGGGCCCTCGTAGATGAGGACGTGGTCACGGGGGTTCTCGACGCCGCGGTCGGTGAGCACCTGGGACGCCAGCGCCGTGGTGCGCAGCATCTCCAGCGGCTCGGGGTTCTCGTGGCGGAACCACCGGGAGACCGTGAGGATGCCGTCGTCGGTGAGCTGGTCGAGGAAGGTGTCCCAGGCCTCGACGGTGTAGAGGGAGTTCTCGCTGAGGGCGAAGGCGCCGGCGGAGGTGGCGGCCCACGTGTCGATCAGCGAGATCTGGATGGTCTCGAAGTTGTCGGAGGTCCGGGTGAGGTAGCTGCGGGCCTCGTCGTTGATGAGGTCGAGCCCCTCGATCTCGTCGAGGTTCGTGAACTCGCCGTAGGTGTCGGTGACGAGGTCGAGGATGTTGCCGTTGATCTCGATGCCGGCGATGCGCTCGGCGCCGAACTCGGCGGCCGACAGGACGTCACGCCCGCCGCCCACGCCGATGATCGCGGCGTGGTGGAAGTCGGGGCCCTCCTGCATCCAGTAGGCCATGTTCGAGATGTCGTACCGGAGGAAGTCGGTCTCGTCGAGGTCGCCGCTGAAGCGGGTCATGACGGTGCCGGCGGTCGAGTCGATCAGCATCGACAGCTGGTTGACGACCATGTCGTCGGGCATCGTGTCGCTGAGCCCGTTGCCGAAGGGCCTGCCCCAGGCGTCGGGGTCGCCGTCGACGGTGACGCGGGAGAAGGCGTTCCAGGCGTCGTTGCGATGCTTGGGGTCCTTCTCCTCCTTGGTGTAGAGGATCTTGATGAAGGGCTTGTTCCGGGCGTGCAGGGCGTCGTTGCCGAACGCCGTCACCAGCAGGACCACGGTGGCGAGGGCGCCGAGGACGATGCCCTTGCGCTCGCGGGCGTCGAGGGCGAACAGGAACGCCGCGATGCCGCCGATGGCGGCGACCAGCACCACGAGGCTGGGGCCGTCGAAGTGCTCGAAGGCCAGCACCAGCAGGATGCAGCCGAGGCCGGCGCCGACGAGGTCGGCGGCGTAGAGGCGGTTGGTGCGGTCGGGGAAGCGGGTGAGCGCCAGGCACACGACCACGCCGGCCAGCGTGAACGGCACGGCGATGATCACGCAGGTCCAGAACACGGCGGCGATGGCGCCGGCGTTGGCCTCGACCCGGAAGTTGATCGAGAGCTGCGTGGAGATGGCGACGACGATGAAGACGGCGTAGGCCAGCGCGAACCGCCACATCTGGCCCTTGACGCGCTCCTCGGTGAACCAGTGCGGCCGGAGGTGCACCAGGAGGGCGCCGGCCGTGGTGCCGAAGAGCGCCACCGAGATGGCGACGAAGGCGAAGTGGTACCACATCGTCACGCTGAAGATCCGCGTGAGCACGATCTCGTAGGCCAGCGTGGACAGCGTGAGGACGAAGAGACCCGCGTAGGTGGCCGGCCGAGCACGCAAGCCCGAGGCAGCAGCGGTTGACATGAAGAAGGTGACCCCCCAGTGCGTCCTGCCGGCATCCGCAGCGGCAGAAGTAACGGCAGGTAACTGATTACTCGACGCGCCGCGGGCGCGCCACCGAACCCGGCGATCGTAGGCGCGCGACCGCGGGCCGTGCGGGCAAACTCACGCCCGTTTCACCAGCGGCCTGGTAGAAGGCAGGGTTTGAGCGCGACCTGCCGCGGCGCTGGTCAGTGGCTCAGGATCACGGCCGAGCCGTGGCCGAAGAGCCCCTGGTTGGCGGTGAGGCCGACGGCGGCCCCGGGCACCTGCCGGTCGCCGGCCTGACCCCGCAGCTGCCAGGCCACCTCGCACACCTGGGCCAGCGCCTGGGCGGGGACGGCCTCGCCGAAGCAGGCCAGCCCGCCGGAGGGGTTCACCGGGATGCGCCCGCCCAGCGACGTCTCGCCGTTGCGGATCAGCCGCTCGGCCTCGCCGGGCTTGCACAGCCCGATGTCCTCGTACCAGTCGAGCTCGAGCGCGGTCGACAGGTCGTAGACCTCGGCCAGCGACAGGTCGTCGGGGCCGAGCCCGGCCTCCTCGTAGGCGGCCGCGGCGATCGAGGCGCGGAACCCGACCGCCGGGGCCGGCACCGCGGCCGTCGAGTCGGTGGCGATGTCGGGCAGGTCGACGACGGTCTTCGGGAACGTGGGCGTCACCGTCGACACGGCGCGCAGCCGCAGCGGCTTCACGTCGGGCAGCCGCCGGCGGGCGTAGTCGGCCGAGGTGAGGACGACGGCGGCGCCGCCGTCGGAGGTGGCGCAGATGTCGAGCAGGTGCAGCGGGTCGGCGACGATCGGCGACGCCAGCACCTCCTCGACGGTGACGGCCTTGCGGTAGCGGGCGTTCGGGTTGGCGAGCCCGTGCCGCGCGTTCTTCACCTTCACCCTGGCGAAGTCCTCCGGCGTGGCGCCGTTGAGGTCCATGCGTCGGCGGGCGTAGAGGCCGAAGTAGGTGGGGTTGGTGG
>DATCLV010000547.1:0-4957 GCA_036563745.1 Acidimicrobiales bacterium
GGCCATCGCCGGCCTGTCGATGGGCGGCTACGGCGCCGTCCGCCTCGCCCAGGACCGGCCCGACCTGTTCGCCTCGGTGGCGTCGTTCTCGGGCGCCGTCGACCTGGGCGACATCGGCATCCGGACCGTGGTCACCGAGCAGGCCGTCCAGCACGGGTTCCCGGCCGACGGCCCGTTCGGCAACCCGTTCTGGCCCGGTGACGCCGTGTGGAACCAGCAGGACCCGATGCGCCGGGCCGGCCGGCTCCAGGGCCTCCAGGTGCTGCTGTACGCCGGGGCCGGCATCCACGACGCCGACGTGCTGGAGCGGACCGTGGGCCAGGCGACCCACCGGTTCAGCGGCGCCCTCACCGCGGCGGGCGTCCCCCACTTCTGGTGGATGTACGGCCGGCCCGGGCCGTCGGCGCCCTACGGCTGCGACGGCGGGCACAACTTCGGCTGCTGGAACTTCGCGCTCCTCGACGCCCTGCCCCGGATGCTCGGCGTCCTCCAGACACCGGGCTCCCCGCCGCCGCAGCCGCCGCCGGTCGCCGTGGCCAACGGCGGCTTCGAGAGCGGCCTGGCGCCGTGGGCGTGCGCCGGCCAGTGCGGGCGCGACGGCGGCGGGCTCGCCCGGACCGGCGCCGGCAACGGCTGGGCCCGGAACACGTCGGGCTGGAACGACCTGCACCAGACCGTCGCCGTCACCCCGGGCCAGAGCTACCGGGTGACCGCCTGGATCCGCACGTCGGGCAACAACCGCGACGGGTACTTCGGGCTCCGCACCACCGGGGGCCAGGTGGTCGGCGAGACCCGGTTCGGCAGCCTCGGCGGCTACACGCAGGTCACCGCCACGGCGAACGCCGGGCCGCACGGACAGCTCGTGGTGTTCGCCGGGCTGTGGGCGTCGGGCGACACCTGGCTGCAGGTCGACGACGTCGCCATCGCCCCGCTCTGACGGCGACCGATCGCACACGATCACCCGCCGCCGTTGGGATCGCGGCCCCGGGGGTGCCCGCCGCCCCCGGGGCCGCCGCGCCGGCGGCCGGTCGATCGGCGGCCCGTCGGCCGACGGCCCGTCAATAGGATGCGGGGCCATGGCGCCGAACCGGGCCCGAGCCCTGCCCCGGGGGCCGCACCGGCTCTCCCGCGAGGAGGTCGAGCAGTCGCAGCGCTTCCGGCTGCTGACCGCGATGACCGAGGCCGTCGCGGAGAAGGGCTTCGCCAACACCGTCGTCGCCGACGTGGTGTCCCGCTCCGGCGTGTCGCGGGCGACGTTCTACAAGATGTTCCGGGACAAGGAGGACTGCTTCCAGGCGGCCTTCGAGATGAACGCCGCGCTCGTCGCCCGGTTCATGGAGATGGGCCTGGAGCAGCTCATCGAGGACGAGACCGCCGGGCCCTTCGAGAAGCTGGAGCGGGTCCTCAACCTCTACATCGACGCGGTGGCGAGCAACCCGGCCGCGGCCCGGGTGTTCCTCGTCGAGGTGTACGCGGCCGGGCCGGAGGTGATCGCCCGGCGCCGCGCGTCGCTCGACCGGTTCGTCGACATCGTCGCCGCCACCCACGCCGGCCGTCCCGGGCTGCTCGGCACCGACAAGCGGCAGCGGTTCGCCGCCGAGATGATCGTCCACGCCGTCAGCTCGGCGGTCACCAACATCGTCGGCGTGGGCGACATGGACCGGCTGCAGGAGCTCCGCCGCGACCTGATCGACCTCGCCCGCCAGGTCGCCGCGCTAGGCGCCGGCGGCCCCGGCTAGTCGGGCCCCGGGGAGGCCGCCCGCCGACACCGTGGGCGCGCGCCACTGCGCTCGGCTACGGCTGGTAACACGCGCTATGCCCGCTCAGCGGGGTGGTTTGGGCACCGCGTGTACCCGTCCGCGATGATGGCGCCGCACGCAGCGCGTGCGCTCGGGGGCGTTCGAGGCTGGGGGGTCGTGTGCGCCGGATACCGATACGACTGAAGCTGGTGGCCGCCCTGGCGATCCCGCTCCTGTGCCTGCTGGCGGTCATCGTGGCGGAGGTCGTCGAGACCACCGACGATCTGCACGACGTCCGCGAGCAGACCGTCATCGCCACCGCCGCGATCGGGCCCAACGGGCTCATGTCGGCGCTCCAGGACGAGCGCAACTGGGCGGTGGTCGACCTCATCGGCCAGTCCGGCGCCGTCACGCTGCGCGTCACCGGCTACGAGGAGACCCGGCGGCTCACCGACGAGGCGATCCTCGCCTTCCGGCGGGACGTGACCGAGAAGGGCGGCGCCGTCGCCGAGGCGTACGGACCGGCGATCGAGGGGCTGGCCGACCTGGCCGAGCTGCGGGCGCAGATCGACGCCTTCACCGGCCCCCGGGACCTCACCAACAACGACTTCGCCGACGTGGTCTTCAGCCGCTACGCCGCGCTCATCGAGCCGTTCAACGACGGCAACACCCGGCTGGCGCTCGCCGTCGGCCACAAGACCCTCCGCACGGGCGTGGAGCTGATCGACGTCCTCTCCCGGCAGATCGAGACCGTCGGCACGCTGATCCGCGACATCCTGCAGGGCGGGCTGAACGACGGCATCGAGCGGGAGGACATCGCCATCATCGCCGCCGGCGCCGACGAGTTCCGCCGCCAGGCCGAGACGATCGCCCAAGCCGCGGACCCCTACCGCGACCCGGTGGCCCAGGCGCAGCTCGACGCGTTCGCCACCGAGGTGCTCGGTGTCGCCGACTCCGCCGTGGAGGGGCAGGTCGACGTGGCCGGCACGCTGGCGGTGGCGAACGTGCCGGTCGAGTCGTCGTACCACGGGCGGCGCGACGACGTGTCCCGCCGCCTGCTCGACGAGGCCTCCGCCATCGCCGACAGCGCCAGCCGGCGGGTGGCGCTGCTGCGGGCGGCCGGCACGATCGCGGTCGCCCTGGCCGCGATCGCGTCGTGGGTCGTGTCGCGGTCGATCACCGCGCCGCTGCGGGCGCTCACCCGGCAGGCCAAGCACATGGCCGACCACCGGCTGCCCGAGGCGGTCGGCGGCATCCTCGACACGCCGCTCGGCGACGACGTGGTGGTCCCGGCGGTCGAGACCGTCACGGTCGACACCAGCGACGAGGTGGCCGACGTGGCGCAGGCCCTCAACACGGTGCAGGACTCGGCGTTGCACCTGGCCTTCGAGCAGGCCGTGCTGCGCCGCAACATCGCCGACTCGTTCGTGAACCTGGGCCGCCGCAACCAGACGCTCCTGTCGCGGCAGCTGAACTTCATCACCGAGCTGGAGGCCAACGAGACCGACCCCGACACGCTGGCCAACCTGTTCCGCCTCGACCACCTGGCCACCCGCATGCGCCGGAACGCCGAGTCGCTGCTGCTGCTCGCCGGGGTGGAGCCGCCCCGCACGTGGAGCGGGCCGGTGCGGGTGAACGACGTGATCCGGGCCGCGCTCGGCGAGGTGGAGGAGTACCAGCGGGTGGTGGACCGCGGCATCGAGCCGGCGATGGTGCTGGGCTCGGCGGCCGCCGACCTCGCGCACCTGTTGGCCGAGCTGATCGACAACGCCCTCATCTACTCGCCGCCCGACCAGCCGGTGGAGGTGCGGGGCGGCCGGCGCACCGAGGCCGCCCCCGGTGGCTACACGCTGGCGGTGATCGACGCCGGGCTGGGCATGCGGCCCGACGAGCTGGCGCGGGCCAACCGGCGGCTGGCCGGGGCCGAGAGCTTCACGATCGCCCCGTCGAAGTACCTGGGCCACTACGTCGCCGGCCACCTCGCCGCCCGCCACGACATCCGGGTCACGCTCCACCCGACCCAGGGCGGCGGCGTCACCGCGCTCGTCGAGATGCCGCCCAGCCTGCTGGTCGAGCCGGCGCCGATGCCGCCCGGGCCGCCCATGCCGACCGTGCCGCCCATGGCGCCCTCGGCGCTCTCGGCCCCGCTGCGCTGAGGGCGCGGCCGGGCGGCGCACCCCGGGCGTCCGGGCGCTCGGACGCTCGCGCCCTCGGGCGCGGCTCAGCGCTGCCGGAACCCGTCGACGATCCGGCGGGCGGCCCGGCGCAGCCCCCACCACAGCGCGGCGAGCGCCAGCAGCAGCGCCACGACGCCGGCAAGCAGCACGGCGACCGGGCGGAGCAGGCCCGCCTCGGTGGTCTCGCCCCGCTCCCCCATGCAGAACAGGCTGACGCCGCCGCCGGTCGAGCGGACCCCGGTGCCGGTCGGGTCGTCGGACTCGAACAGCGCGGTGGTGACGATCGTGTCCTGCTGGTCGCCGGGGCACAGGATCGGGCCGGTGAGCGCCAGCGCCCGGGGCAGCAGCGGCGTGCACGCCACCACGACCACCAGCACCAGCCCGTAGACGGCGCCGACGGCGTAGTCCCGGTCGAGGTCCAGGAGCCGGTCGAACATCAGCCGGCGACCTCCCGCACGGCGCCGTCGGGGCCGAACGTCACGTCGACCTCCCGGCGCCCGTCGGTCACGGTCACGACCGTCTCCGGGTCGCCCCCGCCGGCCGGGCGGGCGATGGTGGCGACCGCCGCGTAGCCGCCGTCGAGGTCGGCCTCCCGCAGCGCGGTCGTGACCATGGCGTCGAAGCGGTCGACGCCGGCCTGGTCGAGCGTGAACAGCGACGGGCCGAGCGGCTCGCCCGTCACCGGCAGCTCCACCTCCTCGGGCCCGTCCAGGCCGCGGCCGCCGAACCGCCCGCTGGTGCCGAGCTCGTAGGCGACGACCTCCTCGGCCCCGGCCAGGCCGCCGTCGGCGGGCATCGCCACCTCGAGGATCACCCGGGTGAAGACCACGGTGACCGACCGCAGCGCCGGGGTGTCGACGTCCTGGTCCTCGGCCACCGCCCCGACCGCGACGGCCACCAGCTCACCGCTCAGGCCGCCGCCGCGGGCCCGGGCCTCCTCGACGACGTCGTGGCTCGACACCGAGCACCCGGCCGCCAGCGCCACAGCGAGCGCCACCGCCAACGTCGCCGCCACCGGCCGCCACGCCCACACCCCCACCC
>DATCLV010000550.1:0-2490 GCA_036563745.1 Acidimicrobiales bacterium
GTCGGCCTCGATGGCGTCGGCCTCGGGGGCCTCGGACCCGGCCTCGGCGGCCGTGGGCTCGCCCGGGCGGTCCTTCACCCCGGCCATCAGCGCTCCCCCAGGTGCTGGAGCTCCCGCTCGACCAGCGACCGGTCGGCCGCCGACACCCGCACCTCGCCCCGGCCGCGCCAGCGCCGGAACGCCAGGCCCACACCCACCAGGCCGGCGACCAGCACCGCCACCGGCAGCGTCCACACCAGGCTGGCCAGGCCCGACCGTCCCGGCGTGAGGATGATGTGGTCGCCGTAGCGGGCGGCCAGCGCGTCGCGGATGTCGTCGTCGCTCCACCCGTCGGCGATGCGGTCGTCGATGTACTCGCGGATGCCGCGCGAGGCGCTCGACCCCGAGTCGGCCACCGACTGCCCGTCGCAGGCGGGGCACATGATCTGCTCCGCCAGGTGCTGCGCCCGCTCCGTCGGCGTCTGGGGGTCACGCCCCTGGGTGACCCCGACGGCCAGCGCCACCACCAGCACCGCCGCCATCGCCAGCCAGCCGGCGCGGCGGGGGCTCACGGCGTCGCCTCCGTCGACGACGCCTCGGCCTCCGCGGCCGCGGCCTCGTAGTCGGCGACGATCCGCTCCAGGCCCGCCTGGGTGACCCCGCCGATCAGCTTCTCGACGACCCGACCGCTGGGCGCCACCAGGTAGGTCTCCGGCACCTTGGCGACGCCGTAATCCGCGGCGAGGCCGGCGTCGTCGATGACGACCGGCCAGTCGCCGCCGTTGTCCTCGAAGAACCGGCGGGCCTTGTCGGGGTCCTCGTCGAACACGACGCTCACCACCGCCAGGTCGCCGGTCTCGGCGTGGTCGCGGGCGAGGCCGGCGAGCTCGGGGTGCTCGATCCGGCACTCGCGGCACCAGGTGGCGAAGAAGTTCACCACCACCCAGCGGCCCAGGTGGTGGTCGAGGTCGAAGGTGCCGCCGTCGAGCGTCCGGCCCTCGATCGCCGGAGCGGCCCGCCCGATGAGCGGGCTGTCCACCTGCCGGTCGGTCGCGGGCTCCCGGGTGGCGAGCACGCCGATGAACGCGACCAGCACCACCGCCACCACCAGAGACACCACCAGCGCCAGGCGGCTGCGCCGCGGCGCCTCGACGGCGTCGTCGTCGGGCGGGACGTCGTCGGGCGCGTCGGGCGACTCGGTGTCGAGCACGTCGGTCACACGCCCACCTCCACGTCGGCCGGCGCCCCGGCCGTGTCGCCGTCACCGCCGTCACCGCCGTCTGCGCCGTCCTCGTCACCGCGCTCGTCGTCGGCCCCGGCCGGGACGGGCGGCGCGGCGGTCACGCCGGGCACGGGCGCCGACGCCGCCTGCAGCGGGTCGCGCCGGCGCCGGCCCGGGAACGCGGCCAGCGCGGTGCCCAGCGCCATCACCCCGCCGCCGATCCAGAGCCACACCACCATCGGCTGCACGATCACCCGGATCACGACCTCGTCCTCGCCGTCGGTGCCCGACGGCAGGTCGACCAGCGACAGGTACACGTCCTCGGTGGGCGAGGTCGCGATCGACGGGGTGCCGATGGCCGCGGAGCCGCCGGGGAACAGGTCGAGCGACGGCGTGTGCCGGTCGCCGTCGAGCGCCACCAGCGCCTGCTCCGACGTCTTGTTCTGCTTCTCGACCGTGCGCCGGCCCTGGTACTCGACCGTGTGGCCGGCCACGGTGGCCGACTCGCCCTCGGCCAGGCGCAGCTCGCGCTCGGTGTCGTAGCTGCTCGACGCGGCGATCGCCACGCCCACCAGCACCACGCCGAGGTGCACCACCATGCCGCCGTTGGTGCGGCCGACGAAGCCCCGCCAGCCCTGCCGGCGGGTGGCCAGCACCAGCTGGCGGACCGCGGCGCCGGCTGCGAAGCCCCCGAGCCCGAACGCCACCAGCGGCGCCAGGCCGCGGGCGCCCAGCACCACGGCCAGGACGACGACGCCGGTCCCGGCCCACGCCGGCCAGAACAGCCGCTGCGACAGCAGCTCACCCTTCGCCTTCCGCCACGGCAGCGCCGGCGCCACCGCCATCAGGAACAGCAGTGCGATGCCGAGCGGCACCGACATGCGGTCGAAGTAGGGCCGCCCCACCGACATCTGGTCGCCGTTGATCGCCTCGACCAGCAGCGGGAACACCGTGCCGAGCAGGACCACGAACGCCAGCGACGCGAACAGCACGTTGTTCGCCAGGAAGGCGCCCTCCCGCGACACCGGCGAGTCGATCTGGCCCGGCGCCCGGAGGCGGTCGCCGCGCCAGCCGATCAGCCCCAGCGTCACCGCCACGACCAGGGCGAAGAACCCGATCAGCCAGTGGCCGATGTCGCTCTCGCTGAACGCGTGCACCGACTCGGTCACGCCCGACCGGGTGAGGAACGTGCCCAGGATCGTCAGCGAGAACGTGGCGCACAGCAGCGACAGGTTCCAGACCCGCAGCATCCCCCGGCGCTCCTGCACCATCACCGAGTGGAGGTAGGC
>DATCLV010000574.1:0-6809 GCA_036563745.1 Acidimicrobiales bacterium
GCGTCGGCCTCGATCCGCGACAGGCGCCGGCGCCACAGCCGGCCGTCGCGCACCGCGAGCTCCGGCTCGCCGCACGCGGCCGCCGCCACCAGGGCGGGGCCGGGGGTGGCGTCGGCGGGGTCGAGGTCGACCAGCACGAACCGGCCCGGGTTCTCGGCCTGGGCGGAGCTCACCAGGCCCCACACCGGCGCCTGGGCGAGGCCGGCCTCGCCGTCGACGTCGTCGTCGAGCGCCTGGGCGCCGCGGGTGGCCACCAGCAGGCGGGAGGCGGCGAACCGCTCGTCGGCCAGCCAGTCCTGCACCCAGCCGAGCACGGTCGTCAGGCCGTCGCGCACCGCGCCGGGCACGCCGCCGGGTGCCGTGGCCGGGTCACCAGGGCGGGGCGCGGCCAGGGCGACCACGTCGGGCACCGGGGCGCCGGCGTCGACCGCCGCGCCGAGGGCGGCGAGGTCGGCGTGGACGGTGGCGCCGACCCCGGCCGAGGGCAGGCCCAGGTCGTCGGGGCCGACGACCGCCCAGCAGTCGGTGGACAGGACGCCGGCGCTGGTGCCGAGCGGCTCCCAGTCGACCGAGTGCAGCGCCGGCCGGCTGGCGGCGGCGGCCAGGCCGGCCGGCGCAGCCCGCAGGACCAGCGACCCGATCGACACGACCGGCGCACCGTCCTCGTCGGTGACCGTGACCCGCACGGCGTCGGAGCCCGGCGCGGTGGGCGCCACGTGGACCCGCCACACCGTGCCGGGCCCGGCGGCGGCCGCGCCCGGGGCGACCCGCACGTCGGTGAAGGCGAACGGCAGCCGGGCGGTGCCGGCGGCCGCGCCGTCGCCCGCACCGTCACCGTCGGCCGACCCCGACCCGGCGCCGGCGACGAGCAGGAGGGGGTGGAGGGCGGCGTCGAGGGCGGCGGGGTGGACGTCGAAGCCGCCGCCCCGCACCACGGCCTCGCCGGGCAGCACGACCTCGGCCCAGGCCTGGTCGCCCGACCGCCACGCGGCCTGCACGCCCCGGAACGCCGGCCCGTAGAGGAGGCCGGTCGCCCCGAACAGCTCGTAGAGCTCGTCGGGCGCCACGGCCTCGACCCCGGCGACCCCGTCACCGTGGCGCTCGGCGCCGGCGCCGTTGCCGCCGGCGGGCGCGCCCGCCACCGGCGGCCAGGCGAGCCCGGTCCCGTCCGCGCCCTCGATGGCGGCCGCGGCGTCGGCGTCCGAGCCGACGACCGGGGACACCGAGCCGGAGGCGTGGCGGGACCAGGGCTCGTCGGCGGCGGAGCGGGCGTGGATCGTGACCGAACGGCGGCCGTCGTCGTCGGGGCCCGACAGCTCCACCTGGAGGTCGACCCCGGTGCCGGCCGCGGCGCCGTCGTCGGCGAGGTCCCACGGCAGCACCAGCGGCGCCTCGACCACCAGCTCGTCGAGCACGCCGCAGCCGATTTCGGCCCCGGCGTGCAGCGCCAGGTCGACCAGCGCCGTCCCGGGGAGCACGACGGCCCCGCCGACGGCGTGGTCGGCCAGCCACGGGTGCGTCACCAGCGACAGGTGCCCGGTGAACACCACGCTGCCGGTGCCGGCCAGCTCGACGCCCGCCCCCAGCAGGGGGTGGTCGACGGCGCGCTGCCCCAGCGCGGCCGGGTCGGACGGGGCGGCGAAGCCCATCGACGCCGGCCAGTAGTGCTCGCGCTGGAAGGCGTAGGTGGGGAGGTCGACCAGCTTGGGCTCGAGGTCGTCGAGCAGCGGCCGCCAGTCGACCGCCACGCCCCGCGCCCACAGCTGCCCGAGCGAGGCCAGCAGGGCGCCCGGCTCGTCGCGGCCGCGGCGCAGCGTGGGCACGCACGCCACGTCGTCGAGGCCGTCGAGGTTCTCGTGCGCCAGCGCCACCAGGGGCGCGTCGGGCCCGACCTCGACCAGCGTGGCCACGCCCTCCCGGGCGAGGGTCACGACGCCGTCGCCGAAGCGGACCACGCCGCGGGCGTGGCGCACCCAGTAGTCGGGGTCGGTGACCTCGTCGCCCACGAGCCCGCCGGTGAGGTTCGACACCAGCGGCAGCTGCGGCGCCCGCAGCGTCACGGAGGCCGCCACCCGGCGGAACTCCTCCAGCATCGGCTCGACCAGCGGCGAGTGGAAGCCCACGCCGACCCGCAGCAGCGTCGCCCGGCGGCCGTCCTCCCGCCAGCGGTCGGCGACGCCGGCGACGACCCCGGCGTCGCCCGACACCACCACCGACGTGGGGCTGTTGACGGCGGCCAGCGACACGGTGCGCGCCTGGTCGTCGGGCAGCGCCGCCAGCAGGCGGGTGGCCTCGGCCTCCGACGCCTCCAGCGTCGCCATCGCCCCGCCGGCGGGCAGGGCCTGCATGAGGCGGCCGCGGGCGGCGACCAGGCGGCACGCGTCGTCGAGCGACAGGACCCCGGCGACGTGAGCGGCGACGAGCTCGCCGATCGAGTGGCCCGACACCACGTCGGGGCTCACGCCCACGGCGTCGAGGAGGTGCACCAGGGCGACCTCGACGGCGAACAGCCCGGCCTGCGTGTACATCGTCTCGTCGACGAGCGCGGCCTCCGGGGAGCCCTCCTCGGCGAACAGCACGGTGCGCAGCGGCTTGCCGAAGGGCCCGCCCAGGTGCTCGTCGAACCGGGCGCACACCTCGTCGAACGCCGCCGCGAACACCGGGAACGCCGCGTGCAGCTCGCGCCCCATCCCGACCCGCTGGGAGCCCTGCCCGGAGAACGTGAACGCCAGGCGCCCGGGTCCCCCGGCCCGGGCGCGACCGGCCACGACGGCCGGCGTGGTCGCCCCGGACGCCAGCGCCGACAGCCCGGCCAGCGCGCCCTCGCGGTCGGCGGCCACGACCACGCCGCGGTGGGTCAGCGGCGACCGGGTGGTGGCGAGCGACAGCGCCACGTCGGCGAGGCCGAGCCCGCCCCGCTCCTGGAGGTGGACGGCCAGCCGCCGGGCCTGGGCGCCCAGCGCCTCCCGGCTGTGCCCCGACACGACCAGCGGCACCACGTGGCGCTCGGGCCCGGCCGACGCGGTGAGGCGGCCGTCGGCCCGCCACGCCCACCCCGCCGACGGCGGCGGCTCCTCGACGATCGTGTGGGCGTTGGTGCCGCTGATCCCGAACGACGACACGCCCGCCCGGCGGGGGTGCCCGTTGGCGTCCCAGCGCTGGGGCTCGGTGAGCAGCTCGACGCGGCCGGCGTCCCAGTCGACGTGCGGGGTGGGCTCGTCGACGTGGAGGGTGGCCGGGAGCAGGCTGTGCCGCATCCCCATGATCATCTTGATGAGGCCGGCGACCCCGGCGGCCGCCGAGGTGTGGCCCATGTTCGACTTCACCGACCCCAGCCACAGCGGCGGTGCGCCCTCGGGTCGGCCCTGGCCGTAGGTGGCGAGGATGGCCTGCGCCTCGATCGGGTCGCCGAGCACGGTGCCGGTGCCGTGGGCCTCGACGGCGTCGACCTCGTCGGCCCCGACCCGGGCGTTGGCCAGCGCCTGGCGGATCACCCGCTGCTGGGCCAGGCCGTTGGGCGCGGTGAGCCCGTTGGACGCCCCGTCCTGGTTGACCGCCGAGCCCCGGATCACGCCCCACACCCGGTGGCCGAGGCGCAGGGCGTCGGACAGGCGCTCGACGACGAGCACGCCCACGCCCTCGGACCAGGCGACGCCGTCGGCGCTCGCCGAGAACGACTTGCACCGGCCGTCGGCGGCCAGGGCCGGGAACCCGGCGAAGAACAGCGGCGTGCTCATCACCGTGACGCCGCCGGCGAGGGCCAGGTCGCAGTCGCCCGACCGCAGGGCCTGGCCGGCGAGGTGCAGCGCCACCAGCGACGACGAGCAGGCGGTGTCGAGCGTGACCGCCGGGCCCTCGAGCCCGAGCGCGTAGGCCACGCGGCCGGACACGACGCTGCCGGCGATGCCGGTGAGGCCCACGTCGGCGACGGCGTCGGGCCCCTGGCTCTGGTCGAGGAAGCCCATGTAGTCGCTGCCCATCAGGCCGATGAAGACGCCGGTGCCGGTCCCCCGGAGCGACAGCGGCGGGACGCCGGCCCGCTCCAGCGCCTCCCACGCCACCTCGAGCAGCAGGCGCTGCTGGGGATCGGTGGCGGTGGCCTCCCGGGGCGAGATCCCGAACAGGCCGGCGTCGAACTGGTCGGCGTCGTGGAGGAAGCCGCCCCGGATCGAGCCGGCCTCGTCGCCCATGAAGCGGTCCCACCCCCGGTTCCGCGGCGCCTCGGTGATGGCGTCGCCCTGGCGGGCCACCAGGTCCCACAGGCCCTCGGGTGAGACGACGCCTCCCGGGTACCGGCACGCCATGCCCACGATCGCCACCGCTTCGGGCTCCTCCCGTTCGAACGCCCGGAGCTGCTCCTGGGCCCGGTGGAGCTCGGCCGTGACACGCCTCAGATAGCTGCGAAGTTGCTCGTCGGTCGCCATCCGCCCTCCTCAAGGCTGTGGACCTTCAACGCGTTACGTGATCACCCCATCTCGTGCACCGATACCAAGTTGCAAACCTGCATTCGTGAATCCTTCGCTCACCAAGCGCGCCCACCAAGCGCGATCGGCCAGGAGATCAAACCTTTACAAAGCTCTAACAGCTGCCGGCGGTCGGCTCAACGACGGTCATGTGTCAATTGAAGCGCCATCGTCTTGTACAAAATCCGTACAGCGAGGCCGACCGAGGGGGCCTTGACCCAAAGGTTTCCGATCGTGTACAACCGACTACCCACGGTAGAGGGGTACGGGTCCCGGCACGGCCGGCGGACGAGAGGCGAAGGGTCACCGGCGACCGGCCTCCGAGGGGTTCGCCAAGGTCCACACCGGGAACCGGGGAGGAGCGCACGGAAAGGGTTCCAGTCAGCGGGTCTCGGTAGGACAGCGAGGGCGACCCGGGGCGTCCCGGGCGAGGGGAGGTGGCTGTGAGCACCACAGCGGGCTGGCGCGTCCCGATCAACGTGAAGCTCCTGGCAGTCCTCGCGGTTCCCGTTGTCGGATACCTGGTCATCGCATCGGCGGCGGTCATCCGGGCGCAGGTCCACGCCAACCGCATCCGTGACCAGGCCAGCGTCGTCAAGACGGCGGTCGGGCCGACCAGCCTCACGACGAGCCTGATCGACGAGCGGACGATCACCGTCCTGGAGGCCTACGGGCTCGAGGACGAGCTCACGCTCCGCATCGGCGGGCTGGCCGAGGCCCGGGCCGCGACCGACGAGCAGCTCGAGTCGCTGGAGCGGCTCGTCGCCTCCAACGACGCCGCCCGGGAGACCTACACCGAGGCGGTCGAGGGCCTCGGCGACGCCATCACCGCCCTCCGCCAGGAGGTCGACGCGGGCACCGCCGACACCGACACCACCTTCGAGCGCTATGGCGAATTCATCACCGCGCTGCTCGACGCGAGCGCGGCCGCGGTGGAAGACGTGAGCGACGCGGAGTTCTGGCAAGGCGCGAAGTTGAGTGAGCTGGCCACCCGCCAGAAAGACGCGCGCGCCCTCCTGGTCAACGCGCTCATTCCTGTAAGTCTGAACGAGGGCGGCCTCACGGATGATAATGAACAAGCGGTTCCCATCATCCGGGCGTTGAGCGCCTACGAGAACCGTGATGGTGCTATCAGCGAGCTGTCCACGGGCCAGTACGCGCAGCCCGGCAGCGTGCTCGTGGAGGCCCTCGAGGCCGCCGACCTCGCCGGCCTCGCCCGCACCACCCTCGAGACCAACCAGCTCGACAGCCAGCGCCTCTTCGACGTCGCCTCCTACAAGGGCGGCTTCGTCTACGACGCCCCCACCGGCGACTACATCCACGACTGGTTCCGGGCCCAGGTCGTCGAGATCCTCGACCACAACTCCGCCGAGCGGGTCGCCGCCGCCGACCGCCGCCTCCGCGACCACGCCGTCGGCGCCACCATCGGCCTCGTCGTCACCGCGGTCATCACGTTCCTGGTGTCCCGGTCGATCCTCCGGCCGCTACGGACCCTCACCGCCCAGGTGATCGACACCGCCACCGAGCGGCTGCCCGCCGCCGTGCGCCAGATCCAGGCGACGCCCCTCGGCGAGGACGTGCCCTGGCCGGCCCTGCCACCGGTCGACGTGACCACCAGCGACGAGGTCGGCGACGTGGCCGGCGCGTTCAACACCATGCAGCAGTCGGCCCTCGACCTCGCCGTCGAGGAGGCCATGCTCCGCCGCCACATCACCGACAGCCTCGTCACGCTGGGGCAGCGCAACCAGAGCCTGCTGGCCCGGCAGCTCAGCTTCATCACCGACCTCGAGCGCAACGAGTCCGACCCCGACACGCTCGCCGACCTCTACTACCTCGACCACCTGGCCGTCCGGATGCGCCGCAACGCCGAGCTGCTCCTGGTGCTGGCCGGCGTCGACCCGCCCCGGAAGTGGGTGGGCCCCACCCCCGTCGCCGACGTCATCCGCGCCGCCCTCGGCGAGGCCGCCGAGTACAAGCGGGTGCGGGTCCACGACGTCGAGCCCGCCACGATCGTCGGCTCCGCCACCGTCGAGCTGTCCCACCTGCTCGCCGAGCTCATCGAGAACGCCCTCGTGTTCTCGCCGCCCGGCGACGTCGTGTCCGTGAGCGGCCACCACCGCCGCGGCGACGGGAACGGCGACGACTACTACGTGATCACCGTGCAGGACTCCGGCGTGGGCATGACCCCGGAGGACATGGAGCAGGCCAACCGCCGCCTGGCCGCCGCCGAGTCGTTCAGCATCGCCCCGTCGAAGTACATGGGCCACTACATCGCCGGGAAGCTGGCCGCCCGCCACGACATCATCGCCCGGCTGCATCCCAACCCGGCCGGGGAGGGCGTGGTGG
>DATCLV010000577.1:0-2908 GCA_036563745.1 Acidimicrobiales bacterium
ATGGTGGCCGACCAGCCCGCGGTGGTGGCGGCCTACACGGTCACCGGCGAGGCCGACGCCCTCCTCCACATCCGCACCCGGGACATCGGGGAGCTGGAGTCGGTGATCGAGCGCATCCGGGCCCACCGCAACGCCGAGCGCACCACCAGCCAGATCGTCCTGTCCCGCCTGGTGCACCGCCCGATCGCCTGAGCGCTGCCGCCGGGCGGGGGCGCCGGCACGACGGGCGACGACCGCCGGCGCGACGCGCGCCGGCGCCGGGCGTCGCCGTCAGAGGCCCGTGGCCAGGAGCAGGTCGCCGTCGGTCTCGGTCGTGTCGCCGAGGCCCGCCTGCCGGGACAGCGCCCGGAACTGGGTCTTGGCCATGTGGACCGCCCGCTCGGGCTTGGCCGCCAGCCGGGTCGCCCAGTCGTCGACCGCGGCGTCGAGCTCCTCGGGGGCGACCGCCCGGTGCACCAGGCCCCAGCGCTCGGCCTCGGCGCCGTCGACCGGGTCGGTCAGCATGATGAGCTGCCGGGCCCGGGCCGCCCCCACCTCGTGGACGAGCCGGGCCGTGCCGCCCCACGTGAGCGGGAGGCCCAGGTCGACCTCGGGCAGCCCCAGGCGGGCGTCGACGGTGGCGATCCGGAAGTCGCACGCCAGCGCCAGGCACAGCCCACCGCCCAGCACGTTGCCGTGGAGGCGGGCGATCGTGACCACCTCGGCGTCGGCGACGGCGGTCACCGCCCGCCGGCCCAGCTGCCCCCACCAGCGCCGCTCCCGGGGGCCGAGCCCGACCCGGCCGAGGTGCTCCGACGCCGGCGGGGCGGTGAGGTCGGCGCCGGCCGAGAACGACGGCCCGCGCCCGCCCAGCACCACCACCCGCACGTCGAAGTCGGTGGCGAACGACCCGTACAGCTCGATGATCCGCTCGAGCGTCGCGGTGCCGAGCGGGTTGTGCTTCTCGGGCCGGTCGAACCACAGGCGGACGACCGCGCCGTCCCGCTCGACCTCGATCGGTGTTGCAGCCATGCCGGGCAGCTTGTGGGGTGGCGGCGGCCGGAACAAGTCTCCGGCTCCCCCGGTTGGAACCCCTGTGACGGTTGCCGACATCCCCCTGTCCGTGCTCGACCTCGCCCCCGTGGGCGAGGGCTCGTCGGCCACCGAGGCGCTGCGGGCGTCGGTGGCCCTGGCCCGCGAGGTCGAGCGCCTGGGCTACCACCGCTACTGGGTCGCCGAGCACCACAACATGCCGGGCATCGCCAGCTCGGCGCCGGCGGTGCTGCTGGCCCACGCCGCCTCGGTCACGTCCACGATCCGCATCGGCTCGGGCGGCGTGATGCTCCCCAACCACGCCCCGCTGGTGGTGGCCGAGCAGTTCGGCATGCTCGAGGCCCTCCACCCCGGGCGGGTCGACCTGGGCATCGGCCGGGCGCCCGGGACCGACGGGCTGACCGCCAGCGCCCTGCGCCGCTCCCGCCAGAGCCTGGCCGCCGACGACTTCCCCGAGCAGTTCGGCGAGCTCCGGGCCTTCTTCACCGGCGGCTTCCCCGAGGGCCACCCGTACCGGCAGATCACCGCCGTGCCCGGCGAGGGGCACCAGCCGGCGATCTGGCTGCTGGGCTCCAGCGACTACAGCGCCCAGGTGGCCGGCCTGCTGGGGCTGCCGTTCTCGTTCGCCCACCACTTCGCCTCGCAGAACACGATGGCGGCGCTGGAGGCCTATCGGTCGACGTTCCGCCCGTCGGACGTGCTGGAGGAGCCGTACGTGATGCTGGGCGTGGCGGTGATCTGCGCCGAGACCGACGAGCGGGCCCGCTGGCTGGCGGGGCCGTCGCAGCTGGCGTTCCTGCGGCTGCGCCAGGGCCGCCCGGGCCGCTACCCCACCCCGGAGGAGGCGGCCGAGTACACCTTCACGCCGGCCGAGCGCGAGTTCGTGAAGGGCTGGCAGCGGTCGCACGTGGTGGGGTCGCCGGAGACGGTGCGGAAGGAGCTCGACGAGCTGCTCGACCGCACCGGCGCCGACGAGCTGATGATCACGACGATGACCCACGGCCCCGACGACCGCCGCCGCTCGTACCAGCTGGTGGCCGAGGCCGCGGGCCTGCGCCCGGTCGAGCCGCCGGCGACCTCGATCGCCTAGGTCGTCACCACCGTCACCGGCGCCGCGGCGGCGTGGGTCGGCCCGTCAGGCGGCCGGTGCCGCCGTGGGTGCTGGCGAGCACGAAGCCGACGAACGTCACGAGCGTCACGGTCGGGCCCGGCAGGGCCAGGAGCGCGCTCGGTGCCGGCGCGGCGCCCACGAGCTGGGTCACCGACCGGCCGGCGGCCTCGGTGTGCCCGTTGCCGCCGGCGGTGATCCGCTGGACGACCGTCCGCGCCGTCGACGCCGGGTCGACCTGCAGCCGCACCTCGATCACCGCGGTCTCGCCGGGGCCGACCCGGTCGAACCGGCACGTGGCCCGGCGCCCTGCCACTTCGCAGGTCCCGGCGGTCGACGTGGCGCTGCGCACGCCGGCGTTGGCCGACAGCTCGTCGACGACCACCAGGTCCTCGACGGCGCGGTCGTCGCGGTTGTGGACCTTCACCACCGCGGTGACCGTCTCGCCCGGCACCGGCGGGGACGGCACGACCGTGGCGGTGACCGCCAGGTCGGGCACCGGGGGCGCAGGAGGAGGAGGCGGCGGCACGGGCGGTGGCGGCGGCGGGGCCGGCACGGTCGTGACCACCGGCGGCGGTGACGGCCGCGACGGCGGCGACGGCGGGCGGGGCGGCGGCGTGACGACCCGCCGAGGGGGCGGGGGTGGTGGCTGCGGGAGTGCCGTCGTGGTGGTGGTGGTGGACGTGGTGGTCGTGGTGGTCGTGGTCGGCGTCGTGGTCGTGGTGGTCGACGTCGTCGTCGAGGTCGTCGTGGTCGTGGTCGTGGTGG